>JBFMFJ010000109.1:0-9738 GCA_040752235.1 Candidatus Zixiibacteriota bacterium
CAGAACTGGGAAAGATAATCAAAGTCACTGCGAATAAAGCCACAGTCGACAGATACTGTGTGTCAAGCCAAATGACTTCGCCGATGGTCGCCGATGCCACCAAAAAAGGCCGGGTCTGCAATGAGTCCATGTACTACCCCCCGGCTCATGGTGGGACACAGATTGTCAATGGCGAGGCTTTCGATGCTATGTTCTTCAAGAACTACGGCGTCAATCCGTTTGTCGATACCGAGGATGATCATCTCTCCACTTTTGCCGTCGATGTCGATGACGCTTCCTTCATCATGGCCCGCTCCTATCTTGAACGCGGCGAACTGCCTCCTGATGAGGCCATTCGCACCGAGGAATTCGTCAACCATTTCAAATACAAATATACCTCTCCCGAAAGCGGCCCGTTCGCTGTGCACCTCGAAGGTGCTCCATCGATTTTCGGCCAGAATTGTCAGTTGCTGCGAGTCGGTATCAAGGGCTTCGATATCCGCCTTGAAAATCGCAAACCGGCCAATCTGGTTTTTGTGGTCGATGTTTCCGGTTCAATGGGCCGTGAAGACCGCCTGGGGCTGGTCAGGAAATCACTGCGGATGCTGGTCGATAACCTCGACTCCCGCGATCAGGTCGGTATCGTTGTCTATGGTTCATGCGGCAAGGTGATTCTGGAACCGACTTCCATCAATGAGAAGGAAAAAATCCTGACCGCGATCGAGTGGTTGGTTCCATCCGGCGCCACCAATGCGGAGGAAGGGATTCGTCTCGGCTATCAGATGGCCGATAAAATGTTCGAGAAAGGCAAAATCAACCGGATTATTCTCTGCTCCGACGGTGTCGCCAATGTCGGCACAACCGGCCCGGATGAGATTCTCAAACAGATTAAAAGCTATGCCGACAAGGGGATCACTCTCACTACCGTCGGCTTCGGTATGAGCAATTACAATGACATCCTGATGGAAAAACTGGGCAATAAAGGTAATGGCTTTTATGCTTATGTTGATGATTTCGAGGAAGCCAAAAAGATTTTCCTCGATAATCTGACCGGAACACTCCAGGTGATCGCGCGTGATGTCAAGATTCAGGTCGATTTCGATCCCGATATTGTCAAGAGTTATCGCCTGCTTGGTTATGAAAACCGGGATGTTGACGATGACAAGTTCCGTGACGACAAAGAGGACGGCGGCGAAATTGGTTCCGGCCACCAGGTGACGGCGCTCTATGAAATCAAGTTTCATAAATTCGCGAGTAAGAATCATGTCGGCACCATCTTCATCAGGTACAAAGATCCCGATAATGATCAAGTCACTGAAATCAATAGGGCAATCACGCAAAACGATTTCCGCAATAAATTCGAAAATGCTTCGGTCGATTTCAGACTGGCCGCCACCGCCGCTGAATTCGCCGAAATTCTGAGAAAATCATACTGGGCGAAGGGGTCAAAACTCTCCGCCGTGTTCGACCTGGCCAAACAAGTCTTCGTCGAGAATGACTCCGAAGACATAGTCCAGTTGATGGACTTAATCAGCAAGGCAGAAAAACACCAGGATGAACTGGCGGAGAAATAGTATGCGGGGTGCCCGGACAGGCAGACAGCCTGTCCCGGTTTTTTATGAGGGAATATTGCATGATGATTCGATTCAATAACATAACAACAATGCTTCTTGCTTTGATATTCATATTAACGGGAAATATATCTGCTAATAATGTAACTCATTCGAATATGAACACAAAGACTTATTACAGTGAGGTTAAAAATCTGGATGACCGTTTAGTGCTGCCGGTCTCCAATGAAATTAATATGTTACCATCTAATCCTGTCATTGATAGTACTATGGCGTATTTTCTAAAACTACGCAATTCTATGATATACATTGTCGAATATACTAGTGGCTCTACCAGAACATATAGATGCAAATATTCACGACCGGATGAGTATTATTATGATCTCATAATTTATCCAATGCTATATATAAGGTATGGTTTTGTCGAAAACATCGCCATAGATACCAGGTATTTTGATGTGGACTTGAATCCGCCATCCATAATACCTAATTACATTCCTTTTGATTCAATCCATCAACGCTGTCGAACAAACTGCAAGTAATTCGAATTTCAGCCATAAAAAAGGGCCGGCATTTCGCCGGCCCTTCCCTCTTAATTCCCGTAAATTTATGAACCGCAATCAGGCGCCGAGCCGCCTTTGTACATATAGGCAATCATGCGCGTGACATCCAGCAAATTAACGGCGCCCGAGCTATCGACATCGGCCGATTGCATTACCGCCGGTGCCGGCCCGCCTTTGTAAAGGAAGGTAATGACAAAAGTAATATCAAGAATATTGATACCGCCGGAACCATCGGCGTCGCCGCAAATCCAGGCCGGGCCTACTTCGAGTGTCAAAACCTGCTCATCATTGCTGCCCGCTATATCCTGGGCCTTTGCTGTCAGACTGATAGTAGTGACAGATGGAGATGTCCCGGAGATTATTCCATCTGACGACAATGTTAATCCTGTACCGTCAAGATCATTATTCTTATCGGTCCAGTTGATATTACCGGTCCCGCCGATCATTTCAAGCTGGCATGAATAAGGTGATCCCTCGGTCGCATCCGGCAATGTCTCGGTGGTAATGGAAACCGCCGGGTTGATTGTCACGGACAAAGGCATTTCACCCACATCGCCGCAGGCGTCAGTTACCGCTACCGTGAAATTCAGTATCCCGGTCGTGCTCGGCGCCCCGGAAATATTGCCTTCGGCGGCCACCGAAAGGCCGGTTCCATTCAGATCATTATTTTTATCGCTCCAGCTGTAGGTCCCGGTTCCGCCGACCGCGGCCAAAGCCTGATTGTATGCCTGCCCGAAGGTCCACTCCGGCAGTGACGAGGTAGTCACCTGAACGTGCGGATTGATATTGACTGAAAGCGCTCTTTCCCCTGTCGCAGATTCCTCATCAGTAACCATGGCGGTAAATGAAATTGTCCCTGTGTTTGTCGGCGTTCCTGAGAGTAATCCGGTGGATGACAGACTCAAACCGGTTCCGGAAAGATCGCCGTTCTTATCGCTCCAGGTCAAAGTCCCTGTTCCGCCTGAGGCCTGAAGCTGCTGCGAGTATGGCATTTCGACGGTCCATTCCGGCAGCGAGAAAGTCGTAATCTGCGGCCCCGGGGTCCCGCAGGTATACATTTTAACCCAGATATCATCGACAGCCGCCTCGACCACTGAGCCGTCACCAAGATCAGAGGCATTAAAATTGAGCACCATCTGGTCGGTCAGAGTTATATAATCAGATGCCCAGATGGTATGCTCATACCAGCCGCCCGAAGCCTCTTCCACCGGCCCGATTTTATCTATCAGAGTCCAATTCATTCCACCATTGTTGGATATAAAAACTTTAAATGTGTCAGAGTTGGGGGCATTACCGAAAGCATTGGAGTACCAGAAGGCGTAATGAATCAATCCCTCGCCTCCGGATAAATCAAAGGCAGGAGATATCAATATGGTGGTACCTCCGTCAATATCGGAGTCTCCGGCCGTATTGCCGGTCAGATAGCATCGGCCGGAACCGTCAAAATCGGTCGTGGGATCACCGCGATCGCCAAGCCCGGCCGGAATCCCTCTTTCCCATATACCTGCCGTCGCCGAACCGGTGACCATCCATCCCTGGTCAGTTTCAAAATTATCTTCAAAGACAAGGCTTGAATCGCCGACTGCAAAAGCCTCGAACGGAGATGATGGGTCAGGATTATAATAAGGTCCATCCACCATTTCATCGACACTAACATAAAAAACGATCCGGTCGCCGCAGGACAAAACCGGCAGGTCGGCCTGATAATGATTGGTGGTCAACTGCGTCATATTTTTGTTTTGCGGAGCGCCGCCGTTGATCGCATAGTAAAGTTGCCCGCTGTTAGGAATCGGTATCGCGCCGCCCACACCGCTGACGATGATCTCAAATGATGTTACCTGCCCATATTGTAAGATTGTCGGGACGCCATCGGGGTAATCGAATATAATATTCTTTGCTCCGGGGTAGTTGATATAGCTGGCGCCATAACCAACACTGGAACAACCGTATTCGATTCGCATATATCCACCTTCTTCGCCCCATCCTGTCCCCCAGGAATTGCGAATTATCCAGACACCGGCGGTACCCTGGCTGTCATCCCAACCGACCAATGTCACGCCGTGGTTGACACTGCCGCTGGCGCAGGAGTTAAAAACGCCCCCGGTATAACTTTGCATGGCGCTGTTGGCGATAATCGCGACACTGATCGGCCCATAAAGCAACAATGCCTGCTTCATGGCATCGATGGAAGGGATGCTCCAATAATTGCCGACATAGGCCCAGCCATCGATAAGATAATGATGATTATAAGGGCAATTGCAGGTGCCGTTGGTGGCAGTATAGGGGAAATCGGCTTCATATACCGCGCCGGTTCCCCCGCAGGGATCGGTTTTCCACTGGTGATAGTCATGCGCCCACCAGCCGCCGTCGCAACTCCAGCCATCCTGATTACAGCTTACCAGCCATTGTTCCGAGAGATCGACAAGAACATTGTCTTTCAATTTTATATTGCACTCAAGTGGACCGATTGTCCCGAAAGCCCAGCAGGCGCCGCAACTGGCCTGATTTCTTGCGGGTGGAAATGTCGTGGAATCCCGCCAGTCGAAAGCGCTCGGAAGCAATATTTTCTCCGCCATCGGGTCGAATACGGCATTTTCGCGCCAGTCGGGTGGCTCTTTTAAACCGCATAACTGCTCAAGCGAATATTGTGTCGCCGGGTTTTCACCCACCGAGAAAGTCCAGTCCTCGTCAATTGCCTGCTGCTGGATTTCTTCGATTTGCTGTTGAGAAAGCTGCCCCAGAGCGGATCCGGGGACAAATAAAAACAAAAAAAGACATAATGAAACCATTATGCCCGCAAATTTGGATCGCTGAACCGTCGAGGTTAAATACCGCATTTTCCACCCTTTCACATCGGCTTGTGCATATATATGCTGTTCGCTCTCAAGCCATTACAGCCATTATCGGCCATATTTCGGATTTAATATCATCTAATGGCAAGAAAATATTTATTCATATACTCAGAATATATCGAAAATATAAAATCTGTCAACCGACATTAATCATCAAAAAAAGAGTAAGAATTTACGCTCAATTCAAATTAGTCTTTTGAAGGCCAATAGCATCGTATATCCTTTGGAGCAGTCATAACCTCATGAAATCGGGTTTGACTCCAGGGCTTAAATATTTTAACAAATTCCCCGCTCAAATACTCGGTGATATTTTAAAACCTGTTAGTCAACAGGGAAAAGACAATTTTATCAGTGGGAGGTTAAAATGAATGGGGTTAGCATCAAAAGCAGGGCAATAATAATGATCATGGCAATATTTGCCTGCATTAATATAGCCCAGGCCGGACCATCGCTGGTTATAACCCCGGATATTATCGGCTATCCAACCTGGACAGCGCCAGGAACCCAGCTTGATACTACGAATCGTCTGGAAAATGCAGGCGATGCCGATCTGAATGTCGCCGGCGTATCAATCGTTGAATTGGCTGGCCCGGCAGGATGGTTGAATGTCGGGAACACGGGACCAATTATTATTCCGCCGGGTGAAGGCGGATATTATGACCTGGCGGTTTATCTTAATTATAACGGCATTATCACCTCAGGGCCTGAATTTGTTTATGGCTACTTAATCATTGAATCCAATTCCGAAGGCGGCGGTTATGATACGGTCGAAATCCATTTGACCGTGGCGGAATCCGAACCATGCTGCGATGTTCCGGGCGATTGCTGTGGTGATGGCGTCGTCAATCTTTTGGATGTAACCTGCATGATAAGATGGCTTTATCAAGGGTGGTGGCCGCCCACCTGTCGGGCTCAATGCGATGTCAACGGAAACTGTTCCGAAAATATCCTCGATATTACCGGTCTGATTATTTATTTGTATAAAGGAGGACCGGCGCCAAGATGCCCCAGTCCCGAATGCCCGTTGAACTATCCGGCATTTTGAAAATATCCGGCGCGGGACTCAGGCACGTTACCTGCTGCGACTGTCAAAATCAGAGGCTGTTTTTAGTCAATCAGTTACGGCTTGACAAAAGAGCTTTCAAGGGTTATTATATATAGTAATAAATTAATTATATGATTGCACGTTTGGTCTGATTATACAGGACTGACTATACTTGCCTGATTGCTAAGGGATTAACAACATTTTCCGAATAGGACAGCATGGAGGATTTCTATGCCCGCGTACCGCAAATCCCTTAGACTATTTAGCCTATTGCCGCTGATATTTATCCTGATTGTCATATTTTCTTTCCAGCCGGCTTTTGCCCAATTTTATATATTGGAGGTCAATGTTCCGGAGATCACTGCACACGAAGGCCTGACTGATCTGGCTATCCCGATTTATATGAGAAACTACTTCGATTCTGTGGTCGCCTTCGAATTGACATTCGTAACCGACCGCCCGGATCTTATCCAATTCAATACGGTTTCCTGCGATACGACCGGGACTCTGACGTCGGGATGGCAATTTATCAGCGTCGATACCGCCTATGAAACCGGGCTGGAAATAAGGGCTATGGCCAACACAATCCAGATGCCCATTGTTAACGGCATAGGTTATCCACAATACGGGAAAGTCCCTCTAATAAAGATTCTTGCCAATATCGGGATCTTGCCCGACACGACCACAATTTTCCCGGCTTCCATTGAAATTGTGGCAAATGTCTATGACTTTTGTTTTTCCGATGAAAAGGGGCGGACAATCGGGCTGAATTACGAATTGTATTATGATACATTGTGGTACAATTGCATTGCCTGGTACCCGGGTGATACAATATGCAAAACATGGGAGGAGGTGGAAGGCCCGCCCGCCGACACAATGGTGATCGACAGCCTGCATCCATATCTCGATACCACACAAGTCGGCATTTCAAACGGTTCGGTCACTGTCTTTCACGATTGTCTTTCAAGAGCCGGCGATGCCAACTGCAGCGGCACTCTGAATATTCTGGACGCCGTTTATATTATCAATCACCTTTACAGAGGCGGTCCCTCTCCGGTATGCAATGCCGACTGCAACTGTGACTGCAGAATCAACCTGCTTGATGTCACATGCATGATCTCTTATCTCTACAATGTGGGGAATCCCTGCAGTTGCTGCGAATGCCAGCAATGGGAATCGCAATGCGGCGGCAAGTAAATCGGAGTATTTAGGTTGCAATACGGCCAATCGATCTGACGACCCGAATTTGAGTCCGGTGATATTTCGCGGGTTTCCGATGAGATACTGTGATAATTTATAACTTGACACTTAAATTCAAAATGTTATACTATACTTTAGAGGTACAGCTAAACACAAACCGCATAAAAGAGAGTATTAATTACTTCTATGACTTGTCTTGTACCCATTACTTAACATATATTTATAACTACGCCCGTTATTTCTGCATTTTTTCCCTTGACTGTCGGGCTTTTTATAAACTGCGTGTAAAGAGAGACTAACCAAAAACCTTCAGAAGGTGGAGGATGTTTTGAAAAGGTTGGTAATGGGATTCTGGCTGGCCGTCATGCTAAGCATCGGATTCGCTGGTATGGCAATGGCGGACCAATCTGTCGTATTAAGTGACTCACCGTCCGGCGTAAAACTGGTCGAACAGGATATGTCCGGACTCACCCTTCAACTTGAAATCGGCAAACTCGATTTTTATTCCGTGGCGACACCGGATGGGAATTTTACAATGGCTAAAATTCCCGGACTGGGCCGCTCCTTTAATATTGGCGAGCCCAATCTGCCGATTGCCAGCAAGGTTCTGTCTATACCGTTCGGCTGCGATTTGAAGGCGAACCTTATCGATTATGATATCGAAGAAATATCTCTGGCCGGACTGGGAATTACCGACCCTTTAATCCCGGCGCAGCCATCCGTATCCAAATCGGATGACCCTCTGTCAATTCCTTTTGAATATGACCGCGATGTATATGCCACGAGCGGATTTTATTCACTTCCGATGGCCGAGACATCCATTGAGGGCGTTATGCGCGGCGTCCGTGTGGCCAGAATTTCCATCTCCCCGGTGGAATACAGTCCGACCGAAAATAAAATCAGGGTTTATAAGAACATGACAATTCGCGTGTCATTTGAGAACCCTGATTGGGCGGAGACTGAATCGGTCTGGACCAAATACTATTCGCCTTTCTTCGAACCGGTCTATGACCAGTTGCTGAATTATGAAGGATTCGTTTCGACTGCAAAATCGGACTCCTTTAACCTTGTGAAATATCCGGTCAAATATCTTATCATCTCCGACCGGAAATTTGAAACGCAATTGCAGCCGTTTATAGAATGGAAAACAAAAAAGGGCTTTACTGTCATAACCGCTTACACCGATGTAATCGGAGCGACCACAACCGCCATCAAGGGCTATATCAGTAGCATGTATAACGCCGGGACTCCTGAAGATCCAGCGCCCTCATTCGTGCTGTTTGTCGGCGATGTCGGCGAAATACCGGCGTGGTCGGGTTCGGCCGGTTCTCACATAACCGATCTTAAATATTGTGAGTTGACCGGTGACAATCTGCCTGAAATCTATTACGGTCGTTTTTCGGCACAGAACACAACTCAATTGCAGCCGCAGATCGATAAGACGATGGAATATGAAAAATACGAAATGCCTGACCCCTCATACCTTCAGGAAGTCACGCTGGTTTCCGGCGTTGATGCCACCTATGCTGCGACTTTCGGCAATGGTCAGATAAACTATGGAACAAATTACTACTTCAATCTGGATCACGGCATTGCCCCCAATGTCTGGCTTTACCCTGCCTCGGATGGTTCCGGCGCCCCGGCGGCCATCATTCAGACTGTAAGCGATGGTGTCGGGCTTTATAACTACACGGCGCACTGCAGTCATACCGGGCATGCCGACCCGTCATTCACGACCAGCGATATACCGGGACTTCAAAATTACCATAAATACCTGCTTGGTATCGGTAACTGCTGCCTGTCCAATACCTTCAGTGAATCCACCCCCTGTTTCGGGGAAGCTTTCCTGCAGGTTGCCGGAAAGGGCGGTATCGGATATATCGGCGGCACCAACTCCACATACTGGTATGAAGATTACTATTGGGGCGTCGGCTATGGCCCCGTCGTTGGCAGCGGCCCCACTTATGAGCAGACGACGCAGGGCGCTTATGACGGCGTCTTTCATGATCATGGTGAGGCGGAAAAATATCACTATGTGACCAACGGCGCCATCATTTTTGCCGGCAACCTTGCCGTGACCGCCAGCGGCAGCACCCGTATCCAGTATTACTGGGAAATTTACACCCTGATGGGCGACCCTTCGGTTATGACCTATCTTGGTGTCCCGGCCGAGAACAATATCACTCATGATGCCACGGTCCTGCTGACGGCAACTTCATTTGCCGTTCAGGCCGATCCCGGCTCCTATGTCGGTATCAGTGTCGACGGCGTCCTTCACGGCGTGGGATATGTTGATTCGACCGGTATGGTCGATGTGGAATTGACCCCGTTTGCTTCCCCGGCACTGGCTGATATCGTTATAACGGCACAGAATAGAGAACCATATATTTCCACGATACAGATTATCGCGCCGGAGGGGCCGTTTGTGATTTATGATGAGCATGCGGTCAACGATGCTCTGGGTAACAATGACGGCTTTGTTGATTGCGGCGAGTCGATCACGCTCGACATGCAGCTTCAGAATGTCG
>JBFMFJ010000110.1:0-9733 GCA_040752235.1 Candidatus Zixiibacteriota bacterium
CTTTCATACTCGGCCCGGCTCATTTCATAGACTTCCTTGGCCCGCTTAAGCCCGAGCAGCCGATATTGATCATCACGCTGGTTGAACATGTTGTACGACTGCGCGGACAGTTCCGGACCAATGATCGAGAATATCAGGAGAATGGTAAAAGCCAGGAATAGTGTTCTGGATATCATTGGTCGCCCTTTTTCATGACGGTCTTTCTCATGGCTCCGGCTTCGGGTTTGGTGAACGAGGTTTTCAGTTCCTGTCCGTTTCTTAAAATTTTCAAATCTGCTTTTTTACCGACTTCAATTGCGCCATAGACCTCTTCCAGTTTTTCCGAAGAGCTGATAGTCTGGCCGTTTAATTGCTCTATTATATCACCCGCCTCCGGGGCCGGCCCGTCATATGACATTTTTATCTGCTCTAAAATATCTTCCACAATTAATTGATTATCACTGACCTTCAGGAGAAGACCGGCATCAACAAGACCGGTTACTATATCACCGCCTTCACCACCTCCCTTTATCATCATCATCTGCCCGGGCATTTTGCTTTCGTCACCCTTTACCAGCGTGACAATTTTCATTTCCTTGCCTCGTATCAAACCCAGCTTTAATTCATCGCCTATGGCCAGCGATTTATACATATCTTCCAGACTCTTGACTGATTCAATCTTTTTGCCATTGGCCATTTTAATGATATCGCCCGCCTGGATATCGACATTTTTGTAATCCATCGGTCGGTTATCGGGCGGCATAACCATCTGAACTTTAATGGTGTCAGCCGCTTCCGTAATTATTCCCCCGACTTCCTTGAGCATAAAAATCGGCGAATTTTCATCCAGAGTCATTGTCATAGTCCGGACAGTCTGGGCGCAGGCCGATTGGATGAAAAACAGGCCAAGTAACAGGAGAAGTGTCCCGATTATAGAAGGTTTAAGGGTGCGGGTTTTGTACATTTGATTTTCCTCCGTCGGTTAATGTTTCTTTTTGTAAATCATACTGTTAATTAAGTGCAGGGGTTTCTGTGTTCGTAGTTAATTAATGTTATCAAATGTTAAGAAGTGTTAATTTCGGTGCAGATTTCATTCAAAATGCGTATATTTGAACCATGAGACTCTCAAGCAGGACAATGGGGTTGATAATAACCCTGATAATTATCGCTCTGACGGGACTGACTATTTTCCAGGTTTCTTTCCTTAACAGTTCCGTCAGAATCAAGGAACAGACGTTTGATGAAAACGTCTCCAGAGCAATGGGCATGGTAACCGAAGGAATGGAAACCAGGCATGCCATGCAGATTGTCATCGAACTCTCCGGCAATACGAGCGGCGACGACAGCCTTACATTCAGGGCCGGTGTGGGCGCCATGATTTGCGACAGCCCCGGACCGGGAATGTTCATGATTGCCAAAGACACTCTGCACGCCAAATATATAAAAAGCAATGATTCGCTTCAGTGCGATCTGCAGGCGTTTACCGGAATCGAGTCATTGGGTGTTGCCGACTCTATCCTGACAGACACCGGCAAATATCGGGTGAATCGGATTATGTATCTGAAGGATTTCGAGGACAGTCTTGGCGACGACTCCGCTCGATTAACCCTTTCTCCAAAAGGCGGGCAAATCGACTTTCTGGAAAGGGTCATCAACCGTATCTGGCAGTCCGAATCACTGCCGATCGAGCAGCGGCTCGACTCAACTCTGATCGATTCATTGATTAATGTTTCTCTGATCGAATCGGGTATTACCCTGGATTATCTTTTCGGTATAAAGTACGGCGAAAGCGATTCACTGCTGATTTCCTCATCCGGCTACGAAAAACAACTATTGAATTCAAAATACAGCGTCAGGCTGTTTCCCTATGATATGATAAACCCGGTGGCCGAATTAAGACTCTTTTTTCCTGAACGAAGACTATTTATCTGGCAGCAGTTCATCCCCGTTTTGGCGACTGTTACCCTGCTGATGGGGATTATCGTTTTCTGCTTTGTTTACACAATCAAAATAATATTTGCCCAGAAAAAGGGTGCCGTTCTGATGACCGACTTCGTAAACAATATGACTCACGAATTCAAGACGCCGATTTCGACAATTTCGCTCGCGGCCGAGGCCATTATGCGATCAGACATAATTTCTGAAAAAGAAAAAGTCAAAGACTTTTCCAAAATGATTCTCGATGAAAACACCCGAATGCGACGCCAGACGGACAAAATACTGCAGATGGCCGCTTTGGAGGAAGGCAGCTTTCGGCTCAAGCTCGACAGAATCAATCTTCATGAAATCATTTCGGAGGCGGCCGCGCACATCACTCTGCAGGTGGAAGGCCGCGGCGGGAAGATTATCAGTGATTTGAAAGCTGAAGAGACATTCATAAAGGGCGACAAAGTTCATATTTCGGGTATTATTTACAATCTGCTGGATAACGCCTGCAAATATTCTCCCAATGGGCCTGAAATAACGATCTCGACCATTAACGCCGAAAACGGCATTTACATCCGTATTGTCGACAATGGTATCGGAATTAAAGATGACGACCTTAAACTCATTTTTAACAAGTACTATCGGGTCTCGACTGGGAATATACATGATGTCAAGGGATTCGGCCTCGGTCTGAGTTATGTCAAACTGATGGTTGAGGCTCATGGCGGTAGAATTATTATGAAAAGTCAATACGGCCATGGAACCCGGGTTGAGATTTTCTTTCCGGTCGATAAGGAGGAAAACCGGTCGTGACTTCGGCTGCCGCAAAAATCCTGCTACTCGAGGATGACCGGAATCTTGGCCTGGTCATATGTGAACACCTGAAAATGAATGGCTTTGATGTGGTTTTATGCCGCAACGGCAAGGAGGGTTTGCGCGAATATCGAAATCAGTCTTTCGATTTATGTCTGGTTGATATTATGATGCCGGAACTGGACGGATTTTCTTTCGCTCGCCAGATCAGAGAGTCGGGTGATGAAATCCCGCTTATTTTCCTGACTGCCAAATCGCTTCAAGAAGACAAAATCGAAGGATTCAAAATCGGCTGCGATGATTATATTACCAAGCCCTTCAGCGTGCAGGAACTGCTTCTGCGAATTCAGGCAGTTTTAAAACGAATCATCGGCGGAAACCTTTCCTCAAGCAGATGTGAATTTGATATTGGCTTCTATAAATTCAACAGCAAAACCCAGACATTAGCCGGGCCGGATATTGAATATAAGTTGACCTCGAAGGAATCCGAACTTCTCAAGCTGTTCTGTCTGAATATGAACCAGGTTCTCAAACGACAGCTCGCGTTGAAGACCGTCTGGGGTGATGAAAGCTATTTCAGCGGCCGGAGCATGGACGTATTTATATCACGGCTCCGCAAATATTTGAAAAGTGACAGCAGAATCGAAATCGTCAACGTGCATGGACAAGGCTACAAATTAATTGTCCACGAATAGGCGTCCCGTTTGACCGGGTCAATATCCCCAGTATCTGTCAAGTTTACCGGTACAACCGTTCACATTACAGGTGTCGAATATTTTCCTCTTCGGGCCGGCGGCATAGACATTGCCACATTTTTTACATTGCAGCATCAGCTTTTTTGGCCCGACGGTCAGCGTGTTGGCATAAAACGAAAGCGATCCATAACAGCCGTTCTTGCCGCATCGATCGCCCATTTTATTGGGCGGACTCAACGCCATATTTCCGCATGTCTGGCATTTTAATATCATTAGAATTTCTCCCTTAAATAAAGATATGATATTGAATAATAAGAAAGTACGATTTAAAACTCAATACTAATCTTTAAATAATATTCTTCGGAAAATCTCCGTGAAAAATTTTGCCGTAATTTGAGGCCGAGCATATATATAACATTTGCGGCTATATTGTTGGAAAATTATATCCCATCCTGGTACTTGTCGGAATCATCATAAAGTATAATCATACGCGGGTTTATTAAAGAATAATTTATTACTAAAAATATTTGTGGATTTTATTACCCTGTATTATATATTATAATTTACATACACGGTCGGAAAAAAACCGGGCAACAAAATCGGGGAACACCCGAAACAGCCGTATCAACGCGGCTGCGGAATGACATCCAGACATGGTTTGGGCAGGGGATCGATAATTCGAGGGAGGTGATGCCTATGCTGTGATTATCCGGCATCAGTGCCGTTCTCGATTATTGTCAATCGAATCTTTTTCTATGCCACTCGCACGGATGCGAGCGGTGTACTGCATAATATTTAAATCCAAGGAAAGGAAAAAATAATGCGTATTCCAAAATTTACAGACTCCATGTTTAGCGGCAAAAAAAATGCGACTTTAATTGCCGTAATGCTGATGATGCTGGTGGCCGGCCTGGCCTATGCCTCAAATCCGAATGCTGCGGAGCAGCAAATCAACACCTCGGATCCGGCCTCTCAGAATTCAACCGTAATTCTAATGGTTTCCTATGAAAATAATAAAACCACAATTTATTCTTCTTCGACCGTCGATATTGTCGCTCTGCAATTTGAATTTGACGGGCAGTTGACATCAAATCCGGATAAAATAATCACCGACAGGATGGACCTTCTGTGCGGCAGCAAAAACGACAAGATACAAGTGGGTTTGCTGGATCTGAAAGGAAAGGCCAGGATATCAGCGGGCGAGCATGCTGTTTTCAGTCTGGCCGGCAAACATGCTTTGCTGAGCGCCGTGGCTGTCGATGCCGAGAAGAATACAATTGAGCCTGAAATCATCAACCAGACCGGACTTCTTCTTCCGGATGAATTTTCCTTTGAGCAAAACTATCCCAACCCATTCAATCCCTCGACCACTTTTTCATTTTCTCTTCCGGCTGAAACCATGGTGAATCTGGCCATATACAATATTCTCGGACAGCACGTAACCAGCGTCGTCGATGAAGTGTTGTCCGTCGGGCCTCATAAGGTTACCTGGGACGGCAACGACTCCGATGGCAATACCGCCGCTTCCGGCATTTACTATGCCAGATTGAAAGCCGGCGAATCCGTCAAAAGTATAAAGATCATGCTTGTAAAATAATCGTCTGTCGCTACATGGAGGTATAAAATGACAAATATAAAAAATCTATTGATTAGACTCGGAGTACTTGGGATTTGTCTCCTGTCCGTTTTCATCATACCGGAAGCGGCTTTAGCCGATTGCGATTGTCCCTTAATTTTCGGCTCATGCGATTCAGCAACGATCAGGGATTTATTTATTCCAGATTCCACCTCACCGATGGCCACCATCAGAATGAAATTCAATGTCATGTGCGATGATTATGGAAACAACTGCGCCGCCTCACAGGCCATGATAGATTCTTTGATGGCACGAACGGCCGCCGTATTTGAGCCGGCCAGGATTGATTTCGAATATTCCATCGAATATATTAATAATTCATATTTTTTATACGCTTTTTACAGTACGGCAGTACTGGATTCCTTGAAGTATCTATATGCCGATGATCCCGAGCATCAGTATAATGTTTATATTAAAGATACGTCGGCCGTATCCATCGCCAAATTTCCCTGGTCGGGTGTCTCCCTGACATATCAGGGGGGAATCGACTTCAAAACCGCCAGTATATCGGACGACTTCCAGTGGCATGCCCATGAACTCGGACATAGCTTCGGTATCTGGCATGTCTGGCAGGGAGAATTATTGTACAATTGCGACCCCAACGGGATATTGGCTCAATATGAGCCATGTTATGAATATGTGGACAGTTCGGATGGAGACTGCACCGGTGATTTCTGCTCTGATACCAGGCCGGGACCCAAGTGGCAGTCATGCGAACAGCCGGATTCGACATTAACCGACTGCGCCGGGACGCCCTGGGGAGAAATCGAAATTTATAACATCATGTCTTATTGCTCCGATACCATGGAATGCCGGGACGAATTCACTCCGCAGCAGTGCGGCCGGATGCGCTGCTGGATTAACTCGAAACTGATTTGCTATCTTGATATCGTCCCCGGCGATGTAAATGGCTCTGGAGTGCTTGATATATCTGATTTAATCTACCTGGTCGATCATGTCAATAATGACGGACCGGCGCCGGTTCCGCTTCCCAATGCCGGTGATTTCGACTGCAGCGGAGGCGTCGACGCCGATGATGTATACTATCTCAGCGACTATATGTTTAATAACGGTCCGGCGCCGGAATGCTGCACAGAATATTGACGGATTATTGAAATGACAATCGGGCTGTGTATGCCCGGATCAGGAGGTTCTTTTGTATAAATTGAATAAACCCATTTTTTTGCTTCTGGCAGTCTTATCGATTGCGGCTATCTCTGCTTCTGCCGGGAGCAATATGCAGGCCAGAATATATCTTCAGTCGGGAGGTGATTTACATCGTCTTTTCAATGAGGATATGATATTTCTTGATAACAGAATGGACTTCATAGAAATCGCGACGGATGAAGCGCAACTCGAGCGTATTCAATCCTATGGATTTCAGTACAGAATAATTAATGACAACCTGGCGGAGTACATTACGACCGGCAAAATAGCCTCGGGAGAGACCGACTATAAAACTCTGGCCGGAATCTATGCCAGTATTGACAGTATGATCAGTCAGCATTCGGGCATGGTGTCCAAAGACAGCATCGGCCTTTCGTTCGAGGGCCGTCCGCTTTGGGCGGTCAAAATTTCCGATAATGTCGGATCCGATGAGGATGAGCCGGAAATTCTGTACACCGCGCTGACTCATGCCAATGAGGCAGTCACGGCGGAAGTCCTCCTCTATTTCATGAATTATCTGACCGATAATTACTCCTCTGACACGGCCGTCACCAGTCTGGTGGATAGTCGTGAACTCTGGTTTATTGTCGTTGTCAACCCTGACGGTTATTATTATAACAGGGAGATTGATACATCCGGCTATGGGGACTGGCGTAAAAACCGGCGCGGGGTGCAGGGTGAGATCTGGGGAGTCGACCTGAACCGCAATTACGGCTATAAATGGGGGCCTGATTATTTCGGGTCATCAGGTGACTCCAATAGTATAGTCTATCGCGGAACGGAGGTTTTTTCAGAGCCGGAAACGCAGTGTATTGATAGTTTTATTTGCGCTCATGACTTCATGATTACCGTCGACTATCATTCATATGGAAACAAATTCATGTGGTCATGGGGCTATCTGTCAGGAATTACCACGGATAATGATATATTCTGGCAGATCGGTGATTCCATACATGCTATGAACAACTATGCCTTCTACCCTCTGCATCAGCTTTATTTCAGCAATGGTACTTCAGTCGATTGGTCATATGGCGAACAAACGGCAAAAAACAAGGCCTTTGCCGTCACATTCGAGATCGGCAGTTCCTTCTGGCCGAATCCGGAATTGATTGATGATATCGCAGAACTCAATATCGACCCCAATTTCTACCTGGCAAAAGTAGCATCGGATTTATACAGTCTTCGCGCCCCAAATCAGCCCTGTTTGGTGGTTCCTCTCTGGACCGATGATTCCGGATTCACTATTTCATGGTCGCTGACAGATACGCTGAATCCCGCTGAGGCCTACGAACTTGTCGAACTGACCGGGTACAATAGAACAACCGATCAGCTCGCCGATATTGATCTTTGGGACAGTTTCGGCTTTTCGATCACCGAGGCCTCGGCGCATTCCGGGTCCACCGGCATCACATTCGACGATACGCTTATGGCCATGGGATACAACTATATCCAGACGAAAAATCCTCTTGCAGTCAAGCCCGACGATACTTTGAAATTCTGGACTCGGTATAACTTGCTGAGATTCGGAAACGATGGCCACTTCTCATACGGCTACGTCGAGGTGTCCACCGACGGGCATGATTTTGTTTCTATTCCCGGCAACATAACGACAACCGATAATCCCTATGGTCTCAATCCGGGTTATGCCTTCACCGGGGTCGCCAGCGACTGGACCGAGGCGAAATTCAATCTTGACGACTATGCCGGCCAGGATATATGGATACGGATTTCATCATCGCGCGGCTATTATTCATCCACCAATTATTTCTATATCGATGACATATCACCGGTAGTGTATTTCGAATCCTCGACTGTGGTAGCCTCGGACCTGACCGATTCCGGTTATACTTTTTCGGGCAAATTGGACGGGACCTACTACTATCGGATCAGGGCCCGGGATGCCGAGGATCAATGGGGAGTGATCTCGGAATCACAATCAATCCTTGTTTATGATTCTGATTGCTGCGTCGGAATTAGAGGCAATGTCGACAATGATCAATATGACCAGATTACGATCAGTGATCTTATATACCTGATTGATTATCTGGTCAATTATGGTCCTGTTCCAGAATGCCCGCCGGAGGCGAATGTGGATGGCAGTGTTGATGGCATTGTCGATGAATCTGATATGTACTACCTGGTTAACTACATGTTCTATGGAGGACCCGCTCCCGATTCCTGTGATTAGAAATCGTACATGAAAACCGGCGGATCCGCTTATCAAAGCGGATCTGCCGATTTTATATTGTTGCGTCTGATTGAAATATATATTTACTTTTGACCAAAAGCCGGATTCTTTATCACCGGCAGGATAATATGTGACGGATGTTCCTTATCATGGTAGATGGTCTGCTCCGCCGTGATGAATTCGGTCTCCATCTCATTGTGGCCGCCGGTATTGAGATTTCGGGAAAACATGGGGAATGACGCCGATGCCACTTCAACTCGAAGCCTCTCCCCCGGCATTACGGTCAGGCCGGTCTGCCACATATCGATATGATATTCATAAATGTCGCCCGGAACCAGCAGCTCCGGTTTCGACATCGATTTATGATACCGCGCCCGAATAACGCCGTGCGTCAGGGGAAATACCTGGCCATTTGAGTCAACCTTGCTTAATCTCATAAACCAGTCGGTATCGACCGCTGACGTAGCCGCGTATAACACCGCCTCAATCGGACCGACAAATGTCATGGAATCGGTCATTGGCGGGGTATCGAAAACCAGAATGTCATTTCGTACGCTGTCGATCATGGCGTAATAGGCCAGCCTTTTCTCTATCGCGACTTCTATTGCCTCAGCAGCCGTTGAATCGCATTCTTCATCCTCATCAATTCGGAAATTCGGGTCAGGAGTCGGATCAGCGGGATCATAGACATATTTATCATACGCCGCCACAGAATCAACCGGAGCCTCGGTGCTCAACCACCCATCGCCGAGCGTACTGTTGGCCAAGCCCTTGCTGGCCAGATAATACTTTGTAAATTCAGTCTCGGGCAGAGGATAGGTGTCACCGTACAGCCAGTCATTGGAGCCCATCACAAAAACCGATACAAGGGGTTCTTTGTCGATACCGTTATCGATTCCAAGCAGCCAGCGATCCATCCAGCGCAAATAACTCCGCTGCATATCCACGATTGCATTGGGACCAAAATCGGTGTTATTCGGTCCGCGGCGGGTGGCTTCTTCGGAATGACCCCAGGGTCCAAGAACCAGCCGCTGATTGCCGTGCCCGGATTTTTTCATCGCGGCATAATTCAGTTTCGAGCCGATACCGTCGCCGTCATACCATCCCGATTGATGGTAGACAGGGATGTTGAGATTTTCCAGCCGATCGAGAAAACAGGCCCGCTTCCAGTAATCGTCAAGGTCCGGATGAGCTATCCATTCACGCCAGTATTTATTTTCCTTTTCAAGAATCAATGAATCCAGTTCCACTACCGGAAGATGTTTAAGCAATTTAGCATAGTCCCGCTCGTTGATTTTGCTCATGGCGCTCCCGGTTATATCTCCGGTC
>JBFMFJ010000111.1:0-9685 GCA_040752235.1 Candidatus Zixiibacteriota bacterium
GTAAAAATAGATGCCGACCTGATTATTGATAATCAGGTTATGTCTGACTTGAGTATAATTCGATCCTTCGATAACCAGTCCGGCGGCGTTGCCCAGCATCCGGCATGAATCAATTGTACATGAATCGGCGTATTTGATCTTTATGCCGGCATCCCATGAACCAATAGCCGGCTGAAAATGGCCGCTTCCATATACCACCAGCTTTTTAAGAAGACACGAACCGGCGCTGATCAGGATGGCATCGCCGTTTTCTTGTCCGGAAATAATTCCCCCGGCACCGATTAAGGCAAGCTGCTTATCGATTATGATATTTTCAAAATAAGGCAGATTATATATGCCCGGGAGGTTGTTATTTCCGATGAGAACCGTGTCACCCGGCAAAGCCACATCAATAGCGGATTGAATGCTGGTATAATCGATCGGGACATTAAAAACAGCGGCGGATAAAGTGCCGGTCATTGCCATGATGATAAGTATTATCATCAGGATTAAGGTTTTGGTTGACATAATTCCCCTTCGATGGTTCCGGGATGTCAAAGATATTAATTCGTATTGGTATTTTGGCGGACTCGTCATTTCTTACACCGGATTTTTGCAGGACCGGAAGATGCGAATGTCGCCGGACGTTGTCCAGATTAGAGTAAGTTGTTGCAGGAAAATGAACTGCGATAATCAGGCGTCCGCCGTCCCGGCCGGTTTTACCTGTTTTCAACTATTTTCGATTATTACTTTGGAAAATAACGAGACATTGCCGGAAATAAGAAAAGCCGCCGGTCCAGTCGCCGGCGGCTTAATATTGGTAGCGGTACGGGGAATCGAACCCCGGTTTGAGGACTGAGAATCCCCCGTCCTAGGCCACTAGACGATACCGCCATGTCTTCAATTTGGCCCAATATAATAACTGTTTAACAATTGTCAAGAAATCTTGTTTCCGGGCAAAAATAAGGTTATATTGGATGAAATCATAAATTCAGGAGGAATCATGGCCCCCATGAAGTCGAAGGAATTAAAATATACCGAACTCACCGCCGATATTGACCTGAAAAAATTCAAAATTAAATCCTCGGAAGATGTCGAGACCTGCACCAATATTATCAGCCAGGAACGGGCGATTAAAGCTATTAAACTGGGATTGAAAGTCAAAAGCCGCGGTTATAATATATTTGTTACCGGCCTGACCGGAACCGGCCGGACAACCACAATTAAAAGGTTGCTGGAAGATCTTGATGGGCAGGAGCCGGAACTGAATGATTATTGCTATGTCAACAATTTCAAGGACCCCGATCACCCGATCGCGCTGGTTTTCAAGGCCGGGGAAGGGGGCACTTTCAAGCATCTGGTCGGCCTGATGATAAATACCCTCCGCAAATCGATACCCAAAATTTTCAACAGCGAAGATTATAAAACCAAACGCAATCGAATCGCCGCCGATTTCGAGGCCAAACAGAAAAATCTGCTTCAGGATTTCGAAAAGAAGATGAATGAAGCCGGATTCGTGATGATCCAGTACCAGGTCGGCGGGGGCTTAAGAAATGAGCTGCAGCCGCTGATCGACAATGAACCCCAATCACTTGATAAACTCGAACGGCTGGCCAACGAGGGGAAATTCCAGAAGGCGAGACTTGAGGAGCTAATCGGCAAACGCGAAAAACTAAGACGGGAAATGAGCCTGGTCGAAGTGGAATCGAAAAAAATGCTCGAGAAACTGGATGCCGCTCTTGAAAAGCTCGACTATTCGATGATTGCGCCGCTTATTCAGGATAAAATCAACGTCCTCAAGAAAAAATTCCCCGATGAAAAGGTCTGCCGTTACCTGGATGATGTCGAGAAAGCGCTTTCGGAAAACCTTGACCGCTTCAAAGAGGCGCGCGCCCGGCGCGGTGAGGAAGAACCGCCCGCTTTCAGGAAACAGGAGCCGTTCGAGGAATTCGCAGTCAATCTGATACTTGACAATTCCGAGACCAAAAAGGCCCCGGTGATAATCGAACATTCGCCGGCCTATCGCAATATCTTCGGTACCATGGAGCGTGTGGTCGACCGGTTCGGATACTGGCGCACCGACTTTTCGCGAATCAATGCCGGGTCGCTTCTTAAGGCGTCAGGAGGCTACCTGATTATCAATGCGCTCGATCTTTTTTCCGAGGCGGGTTCATGGCAGGCCCTCAAGCGGTTCCTTATGAGCGGGGAGTTTTCCATCACCGGATATGATCCGTTTTATATGATGGCGGGGTCATCGTTGAAGCCGGAGCCGATACCGCTCAATGTCAAAGTGGTGCTGATTGGCGAAAGACGCATTTACAATGTTCTCTACAGCTATGAGGAAGACTTCAAAAAAATATTCAAGATCAAAGCTGAGTTCGATTATGTGATGGAACTCAATGAGTGCCATCTGAAAGATTATGTCGCTTTTGTCAGGAAAATCACGAACGATGATAAACTGATACCATTCGATACCGGCGCTCTCGAAGAGGTCGCCGGCTATGGTGTCCGGTTGGCGGGGCGCAAGAACAAGCTTTCGACTCGGTTCACCAATATCGCCGATATCATACGCGAGGCGGCCATCTGCGCCATGGATAAAAAGAGAAAGACGGTGACGCAGGCTGACGTCCGCGAGGCCATCGATGCCCGGCGTGATCGGATTGGCATGATGGAAGACAAGCTTCAGGAGATGTATGTCGATGAATCCATCATGGTCAAGACGACGGGCAAGACAGTCGGGCAGATCAACGGCCTGGCGGTGTATGATTCCGGCGAACATGCCTTCGGGAAACCCGCAAAGATCACGGTGCGCACGTCGGTCGGACGCTCCGGCGTTATCAATATCGAGCGCGAATCGGATCTTTCCGGCCCTATTCATAATAAGGGAGTGCTGGTGCTGACCGGTTTTCTCCGCGGCAAATTCGCCAAAAACAAACCGCTGGTGATGTCGGCCTCGATCTGTTTCGAGCAGTCATACGGCGGTATTGACGGCGACTCGGCTTCGTCGACCGAAGTCTATGTCATCCTTTCGGCATTATCGGGAGTACCGATCGATCAGGGGACAGCCGTCACCGGGTCGGTCAACCAGTACGGCGAGATTCAGCCGATCGGCGGTGTCAATGAGAAGATCGAGGGCTTTTTCGATGTCTGCAAAGCCAAGAAGCTGACCGGCAAGCAGGGAGTGATGATACCGATACAGAATATTTCCGACCTGCAGCTCAAGCCGGAAGTGGTCGAGGCGGTCAAGGCGGGCAAGTTCCATATATATCCGGTGACGACGATCGAAGAGGGTATCGAAATCCTGACCGGCAAGCCGGCGGGCCATGAGCTCCGAAACGGCGGCTTCACGAAAGGGAGCATCTACGACCTGGTCGATAAGGAGCTGGATCGTCTGGCGCGGCAGTTCAAGTCTTCACAGGAAGATGAGAAAAAGAAAGAGGCCGGCAACAACGACGAGGAAGATAAAAAACCGAAGAAGAAAAAGAAGTAATTGGATTTTAAATTGTATTGTCAAGGCGGGTTTCAAACCCGCCTTTTTTTTATGGTGTAAGACGACATGAAGGAATAGTAACACGCCCCGCCCTTCGGGCACCCCTCTCAAGAGGGGAAAAAATCATATGGTATTTTGCCGTAGGGGCGTATTGAAATACGCCCGGTCTTATAAAAGCATCATTTCCGTGGGCGGCAGACGTCCTCGTCTGCCCCCTTGTAATATCGTGTCAGGTTACACGCTCGGCAAGCCTCATGCCCTTCATTTTATTCAGGGTCTTCGACAAGACCTGACACAACATTGAAGACCGACCGCGGCGGGTTTGAGAACCCGCCGATCACATATATTTGTATGGGAAAAAGACGGGCAGATCCTTCGGGGCTCAGGAGGCCTGTGGACATCTGCCGCGCACATGAGACTGTCAATTTGATTATCATGTCGAAACCTCACTCGCTTTGCGAGTGATCATCGTCCCAGCGGGTCTCGGGCAGGGAATTTTGACCTGTCAAATCTGACTTTCAAACGTTGTTGTTTTAGAACAGAGAATATACTGACGATAGTCCCACAAATCATATAAAAGGGTGGCCATCAAAAGCAAAAATGTCCCAAGTAAGATAATAAGGCCGCACTTATCAGAAATACAGGAAAAAAGTAGCAATATAAGTCCTAATAAGATCCCTATAACGTACATCATTAGCAAAGTCGTCAAATGTGCAATAATCATATCAATATAAGTGTTAAGATTTGATTTTCTATATGAAAACCTGAAATGACCCGCTAGGGAGCCGGCCAATATAAGGCCCAGAATAACAATAACTTGAAAACATTCAGTAATATTAAAGCACTTCATCTTCACATAATCATACATATAATTGAAAGAGATAGTGATTGCTATAAGAAATATGGCGGTTTTTATTACATATAGCCATGTCCGCTTAAAACTATACCTCATATTGGTACCCTGCTTTTGATATTAGGAAGTAAATTTTCAATCATTTTGATTACTTATTAAAAGCACAAAAGAATTATTAATCTAGTACTGTCAATTTGGATGTATACCTATATTTACTGCTAAGTCGCCATGGTACTTTGACTTTAGTATTTGACTCTATGAAATAGTGATCTGGGTAACAGCACGATGTTCGACAAACGTAATATGATGCAGTTTTCAATCCATCTGGCATATATTTCTTAATAAGCTTTTGGGCACTAAGCAATTGATTACCTGTAATGACTTCACCCGTTACAAAAAGGATTTTCTTACCCTTAATATAATGTAAAGAATCAATATGAATAGGATTTGTATTAATAGTCCCATCTGTATTAATGACTTCACGGTCGAATAAGGCGACAGGAATATTACCCATATTTCCTGCAATTAGCCCACCAAAAATGGCGCCTCCTCGGCCGTATAATATCACAAGATCGGGAATAAAACTCTTTGTTTCCAATTCATGTATAATCTTTCTGATGGCATTACAGACACTTCGCCAACTTTTTGATCGTGGCCGAGCTATGAACAAAGCATAGACGCTGGCCCCGCCGCCTATTATTCCGACAAAAAGTGCAATATAATCCATAATTCCATCCCAGATTATTAATTTGTTTTTTAAATATTTTTTTTCAAGTGAGCATACTACTTTTGATATTTATTTAATAACCCGACGGTGTTATTCAATTTTTAATAAGAATCATGTTATAAGGAATCGAAATTTGAAAAAATGTCAATATATATTTAACATTTATTTTATAAACGGTAATTTTCCGCTTTTGAGTTAGTACGTAGACAGATCTTTCCATTGTCGTGTCAGGTCTTGCTCCGACCATTGTCGGAGTGTGACCTGACACCGGCACTCTCCGCACACTTATTTATTTTAAAAAATGCCCGCGTGGGGCGGGCATTTTCTCAAGTGCTTTATTGCGTACTAAAATTAGAAATCGGCGCCGATCGAGAAATATGATTTGGGGTGCGCCGCGACTGTCGCCCAGTCGGTGTTCCATGCAAGGTCATAGCGCAGGACGAAAATGCCGAGATTGGCCCGGATACCGAAGCCGAATGCCGACTTGATATCCTGCAGGCGCGAAGAGCCGTCGGCCGAGGTCCCGCCTTTGAAATTGTCGCCTTCCCAGGCGGCGCCCATATCATAGAACCAGTTGCCGGTGACATAACCGATGGTCAGAGGCAGCGGGAAATTCATCTTCAGGTAATCGACAAACGGGTAACGGAATTCGAAATTGGCCAGGAAGTACTTATCGCCGGAGAAGTCGAAATAATCAAAGCCGCGCAGCGGCGTAACGATCTGTGAGAAATACAAATTCTCGACGTCGTACACTTCAGCTTTAATCGTTGTACTGCCGATTTTGTTGGAGGTGCCGCCGAGGAAATATCTTTTCGGCGTATCGCCCCATGAAGCGGCGCCGGAAAAACGGAAAGCCACCGAGAAGAGACTCTTGATATGCCAGTACTTGCGGTAATCGAGTTCGGCGGCATAATATGATATATTGCTGTTGTTGAAGAGGTCGATAGCGCCTTCGAAATCGAGCCGTGACCGGCGTCCGTTCAGCGGACCGGTTACGCCCCAGATGATATTATCCTGCACCAGACCCAGTCCGGCGGTCGTGACTTTGGAGGAGCGATCGGGGCGCGGATCGATTATGTCGTGATACTTGCGGTCGATGAAGAACTGCGAGGCATAAGCCTCCACCCGAAAGAATTTCGAAAACGGCCGCGAGGCATAACCCTGGAAACCGTAAAACCGATCCGAGAAGAGCAAATCATAGTTATCGACATAGTAATTTTTGGTATGGAAAGCGCCGATGCCGAAATTCGTACGGCGTTTGTTATAAAGGTAAAACATACTGATATTGGTCTGGTCGATGGTATTGACAAGATCCGTGATCAGATAAATCTGGTGGTCCCCGAGATAATCGGAGAAGACAAAGACCGATTGGCCCTGCAGACCGAAGAAAGTGTCATAGGAAAATCCGCCATTGACATAATCAGGCGTAAACTTGACTTTATAATTGTACACCTTGTACTCACCGGAAGGAAGCGTATTATTGGCCGCTATCGAGTCGAAAGCCGATTGCCGCTCCTTCTCGAGATAATCTTCCTGTCTGGCATCGAATGGAACCTCGGCGAATATGGTATCGAGAGGATCGGGTTCATGCGGCTCGGAAACAAAAATATAATCGCCGTCTTCGACTCTGGTCGTATCCGGAGGAAGTGTTTTCGCAGGTTCTTCGGCGACAGTTGTACTGTCCTCAGGTGTCTCTTCTGTTTTTTCGGTCACCGCGGTAGTATCAGCCTCGTCGACGGCGGCCGCCTCATGTACTTCGAGAGCGGATTCCCCGGTCTTAAGGCTGTCTTCGGCCGGTACTGCACCGGTGGTGTCATGAGCGAATTGCACCGAGGGTTCGCCATAAAGCCCTTTGACGAAATCGGTCGGTTCCAGGACACCGTTATCTCCGACAGGCTTCAAATCCTTGAGGAGATAAACATCAAAGCCGGCGTTGTTGAATGACATGAATGCGATTTTATCACCTTCGGGCGACCATGACGGGTGATCGGCGCCGGTCAAAATATCGGTGATGGCGTATGTCGTCGCCGAGTCAAGATTGGTAATATAGAGATTGTCGATACCGTTGCGATTGGAGACGAAGACAATTCGGTCGCCGGTGGGAGAAACCTGCGGGCTGCGATTCTGTCCCGGGCCGCAGTGTATAGGATTGATTGTTCCGGTTTCGATGTCACCCTTGAAAAGACTGTAGTTGGCATAATCGAATTTACTGTACACGGTCCACCAATCGAGAGAATCGCCAGGGGTATCATCGGGATTGGCCAGAATGAAATCATTGTCCGGATGAGGGCGATTCGAGGAAAAGACGATATTTTTCGAATCGGGGTACCAGGAAGGTTCAACATCATCGAAATCATCATTTTTCAGACTATAGGTTTCATCCTTTTCTATATCGTAAATAATAATATCTCTTTTGCGCCCATCCAGACCGGAGAAGGCGATTTTTTGGCCGTCGGGTGACCAGACCGGATCAAGGATGCTGTTAAAATCGAAATATTTTCTTTTATAGATATTCTTGTCATCGACCGTGAGAAAATAGATGGCATCGCGTCCATCGGTTTTCGCCACAAATGCGATCTTCGTGCCATCAGGCGAGAAGGCTATGCCGGAATAGTAATAGTGCAATGATTCGAGGTCGCCGGATCGCTCGGCTTTGACAAGGCGATCGATAGTCTGACCGTCGATTGCCGAAATAAGATAGACCTCAGTGTAGTCCTTTCGATCCGAGAATATAGCCAGCCGGTCGCCTTTAGGCGAGAAGATCGGATTGCCGTTATAGTTGGAACCGTCCTTGGTATGATCGGTCAGAGGTTTGGCAAGCTCCTTGGCCTCTTTGCGTTTGGCGATTTCGGGCCAGTAACGGCGTTTCATTTCTTTGGAGAAATTATCGAAAAAGTCCTTGGTTTCGATTCCGGCCGAAGCTTTCATAGCTTTATTGGAAGTCAGCAGGACCTTGCCGCGCGAAAGAAATTCCCCTATTTTCTGTTCGCCGTAGTTATCAACGATATAGTTGATCATCGCCTGGCCCTGTTTATAGGCCAGGTATCCTCCGAGATACATCGGCGGCATCAAATAATTGTTGATCGTAGCATCACGCACGACCATATCGGCATAATAATCCCAGCCGTACCGCGAAGAGTACTCGGCGTAACCTTCGGCAAACCAGAGCGGAAGATCAAACAGTCTCTGACGTGACAACAGTGATGCGAACATATTGCCGTACAGCATGTCATATATAACGGCATGCGTTAGTTCATGGTGCAGCACATGACGAAAATCCTCGGTCGAACCATTGAACGGGATGGCGATGCGGTTTTTGAAGGCTTCGGTAAACCCGCCGACTCCCTCGGGAAGAAGCGATGAGATTATATTCGTCTGCTGAAAATCATTGGGTGAATTGTAAATAAAGACCGGAACGCGTCGGTTGATACGATAGTTCAGCTGTTCCGTGACAACCACGTAGGCCGATTCTAGAACCGAAGAAGCGAATTTGGCGGTTTCATACATCTGGTCCGCGAAATAAATATCGAAATGCCTGGTTTGAATATATTGCCATTCGAACTGTTTGAACTGGACTTTGTTCTTGCCGAAATATTTTTCCTGGCCAAAGCTCAATCCCGCGGCCATTATTATAAGTAAAAGCCAAAAGAGTGTTTTCTTTATCATTTTATCTATCCAATTTGTTAAGTTTATTTCAAATCAGTTATCAACCCACTCTTTTTATATCGGCCCCCAATGAAGAAAGCTTTTCATCCAATTCGGCATAACCGCGGTCGACATGATATACGCGCAGTAATTCGCTGGTTCCTTCCGCGGCCAGGCAGGCCAGGGTAAGGCCGGCGCCGCCGCGAATTTCCGAAGCCATCACCGAGGCACCCTTCAGTTTACTGACGCCGTTGAGGGTCGCCTCGTTCAGTGCCAATGTTATATCAGCGCCCAAACGCCGAAGTTCCATCATATGACTGAACCTATCTTCAAAAACAGTTTCCTTAAGGCGGCTTGTTCCCGAAGCGACAGTCGCCACCGCCATTATGCATGGCAGAAGGTCGGTGGGGAAGCCCGGAAATGGAAATGTCACCACCTTAATCGGATTGGGAGTCTTTGGTCCCTTTATAAGAATACCGTTTTTTCGCTCATTTATTTCACAACCCATCTCGAATAATTTACGGGAGACCATGGTTAGATGCGATGGCTCCAGTCCTTTGACTTCGACGGTGCCGCCGGTTATCGCCGCGCCGCACATGTATGTCCCCGCGACCAGGCGGTCACCGGCGACTTTATAGGTGGTCGATTTGAGTGACTTGACACCCTGGACAATAATGCTGGCGGTGCCGGCCCCGCTGATTTTAGCTCCGCAGGCATTGAGGAAACGAGCCACATCGACCACCTCCGGATCGCAGGCGGCGTTGATTATTTTCGTGGTCCCTTTGGCGGTAACCGCGCCGAAGAGGATGTTTTCGGTACCGGTATGCGAGGGACGATCGAAATAGACCGTGGTACCGGTCAGTTGTTTCGCCTTGGCGATGATATATCCGCCGTCCTCAGTAATCTCAGCCCCGAGCGTCCTGAATGCCTGAATATGATAGTCAACCGGACGCGGTCCCAGGGTGCAGCCGCCGGGCAATGAGACCTTGGC
>JBFMFJ010000112.1:0-9616 GCA_040752235.1 Candidatus Zixiibacteriota bacterium
GGAATAAACAGCATGACTGCGGTCGGTTTCAAAAGCGCCAGTATACCCAGTATGGCAC
Source organism: Candidatus Zixiibacteriota bacterium (assembly GCA_040752235.1). Classification (GTDB taxonomy): domain Bacteria; phylum Zixibacteria; class MSB-5A5; order GN15; family PGXB01; genus PGXB01. The sequence continues at coordinate 59 of JBFMFJ010000112.1, forward strand.
CAATAAAATAAATATATCCGGCATTCTGCCTGTCATACCATTGCAATATCAAAAATGACGTGAGAAGTATCATCAATATCGTCATCGGCTCCGGCGAAACCATGCCGGCCAGCAGGATAAATGGCAGATAAAATATATATAGCAGTCCGGCCAGAAAAGCCGCCCGTTCACCGAATAGTCTGCGGGCTATAAGAACCAAAAGAAGAAGGCATAATGTTTCAATCAGAACATTCAATATCCTGACCAGAATGAAATCGCCCGCCGGACAGACATAGAACAGGACGGCCAGATATATCGGGTAGATCGGGCCGGACAGAAACAGAAAATCCTGCGCCTCAGTCGAGGTCGGCACGGTGTAATATAGCCAGTTGATTTGCTCTCCCTGGATCAGATTCTTCATTTCATATTCGAATTGGGCACGGAAAAAAGTGGAATCGGCGGAGGTATCATTTTCAGGATGGCCGAACCTGTCCGGCTTATTTAAATAGTGAATCAATCCGATGGCGGCCGATGAATATATCCGGGCATCCCACATGACCGGTAACTGTTGCACCGCCAGAATAAAGGTAAAGCGTACAATCAGACAGACGGCAATTAAAACGTAGAGTATTTGTTTGAATTTAAGATGTTTGAGCATTTAAGATCGGCACTCAGGCTGTCTTTTTCTTTATGGTGTTAAACCACTCTATTGTCCGGCGCAGCCCTTCTTTCAAAGTCACCTGCGGCTGCCAGCGCAGTCTGGTCCGCGCCCGTTCGATATTCAGGACTCGGCGCCTGATATTATCGATATCGCGGCGGTCGATGTGCGCACATGCGGCATTACGGCCCATCAGATCGGCTATCAGACGAACCAGATCTATGATACTTGTCTCGGCGCCGCTTCCAATATTAAACACCATGCCTTCCGAGCGCGGCGACAACATGGCCATCAGGGTGCCATCGACGGCATCATCGACATAAGTAAAATCCCGGGTCTGGTGCCCGTCGCCGTGTACCTGCGGGGGTTCGCCTTTATCAACTGACATAATAAATTTTGAAATAACGCCGCAATATGGATTGGCCGGATTCTGTTTGGGGCCATAAATATTGGAATACCGCACCGCCGTCACCGGCACGAAGAATGTCTCATAGAAGGCATAGCAATAATTTTCACCGGCCAGTTTGGATACCGAATAGGGCGAGAAAGTCAAGGGGCTTTCATCTTCGATAATCGGCATAATTTTGGGGTTGCCGTAAATCGAGGCCGACGAGGAATAGACAATCCGCTTCGGTTTGGTCTCGCGCGCAGCCATGAGAATATTGAGGGTTCCGCCGATATTGGTTCGGTAGTCTTCCATAGGATTTTTTGTGGAAATAATAATATTTCTGGCGGCCAGATGCGCCACATAATCTACGCGCGCCATCAGGTCGCGGACCAATTCATAGTCGGTGACACTGCCTTCGACAAATTCATACGGAATGTCAGAATCGATATTTCCCAGGTCGCCGGTAAAAAGATCATCAAGGACAATTACTTTTCCCCCGGCCCTGACCACTCGTCCCACCAGGTTCGAACCAATAAAACCGGCGCCGCCGGTAACCAGAACGGTGCTTCCCGCAAAATCAATTTTTATCACGACTTTTTCCCTCTATTTCTTTATTCTCAGACCCAGATAAATCATCGGCTTAGCCAGGCGCCACCAGTCCCGAAACGGTTTCATCTTCGTATATTGCTTCGCTTCGCTATGATAATAAATGGTAATCGGGACTTCTTTGACCCGTATCCGTTTGCTTCTGACCGCCTTGAATAATATATATGGCTCCAATTCATACCTGTCAAGCCAATCCTGATTCAGATTTATTGACGGATCCTCGAAAACAGACAGCCTGAAAGCGCGAAAACCGTTGGTGGCATCGGTGATACGGCGGAAGACCAGCAACGAGAATAACATTGAGTACATTTGCGTCGTTATCATTCGGAATGGCCTGTCATTTACTACCCGTCCCCCCTTCATCCTTCGAGAACCCTGAATAAAATCATAATCGCCGGTCAGAATCGGCCCCACCACTCGTTCTATCTCCTGTGGTTCATGCTGGTCGTCACCTGATAAAATCACCCCGATATCGAATTTATTTTCCAGTCCGAAAACAATTCCGGTTCTGATGGCCGCACCCACCCCACGGTTTTTTTCATGACGGATCACAACTGAGCCGGCTGCGGCGGCTTCGACGGAAGTGTTATCAGTCGAGCAGTCATCCACGGTCAGGATAGTATCGACCAGGTCAACCTTTTTGATTTTTCCTACGACTTTTCCGATTTTGCCGGATTCATTGTAGGCCGGCAAAATGGCCAGAATTTTCTCAGGAGGCTTCGTTTTCATTGTTTTTAAGAGCCTCCTTTTCCAGCTGTTTGAGAGTCAGCCCTTCCTTATACAGATATGCGAAACCCATCAGGGTAATCGGAATGAACTGCGCCGCATGGAGGACAATGGCGCAGGAAACGGCCTGGTCCGGCCCGATTCCGAAGAAATGCAGCGTCCAGACCACACCTCCATGATAGACGCCGATGAATCCGGGAGAAGATGGAATCAAAATCGATATTGAAACGACTACCAGAAGCACATAAGATGCATAAACCGGCAGATCGAAGCCAAAGACGTAGAAAACGAAAATATTCGAAATGCCCATACAGAGCCAGAGGAATAACGTGTGGCCGGATACCCAAAAGGTATATCGGGGATTTTTCAGAAACAGCAACCCTTTTGAAAATTTAACAACAGTTTGGTTGATGACGTTCTTGACGCGCTCCGGCAGGAAGAACAGGTATTTGGTCAATAGTCTTCCCGATCCCTCCGGTCTCATGACCACGCCAACTGCAAAGACCAGACCTATAAAGGCGACCAGAAGGGACAGTGCTATTCCGATCTTAAACTGCTTGTCGACTTTGATGGGGACGAACATCATTATGACTGAAAGAATCAAAAGCAGGGCCAGAAGATCGAAAACCATCCGTTCGATAAATATGGTTGCGAGCGAGGCTGATTTCGTGATCTGTTTTTCATTACGGGCCAGGGCGTAGGCGCGCACAAACTCACCCAGCCGCAACGGCAGGACGTTATTTGCCATAAATCCTATACACGTGGCGGACAATAGTTTGGCATATTTAATATTAACTATCGGTTTAACCATATATTTCCAGCGCTCGGCCCTCTGGAACATAGCGAGAACCACAAAAAATATATTCGGAATCAGCCACCAGTAGTTGGCGTCTTTCAGGGCCGTGCCCAGTTCATTAAAATTGACATTTCGGAAGATCAGAAAGAGAAATACCGCCGAAATAATCAACCCAAGAATTATTGACCAGAGTTTGCGGTTTCCCATATTGTTTTAACCTTTTGCAGCCACCGCTTCAAGAATTTTAAGGAACTCCTCTGCGGCATCATCCCAGTTGAAACGTTTGACCCATTCCAGCCCTCCCTTTTCCATGCGTGTCCGCTTTTCATCATCACGCAGTATAATCAGGAGTTTCTCGGCCAGTTGTTTTATATTACCATACTCATAAAGGAATCCGGTTTTATCATTAAGAACCGAGTCCCTTAATCCGGGCGAGTTGGCTGCGATTACCGCGGTTCCACAGGCATTGGCTTCGATATTGGTTAATCCCCACCCCTCTTTGGAAGAAGGCAAAACGGCCACATGTGAGCGCCGCAGGTAATTAACTTTCACGGACTGGCTGACAAAGCCGGTGAAGTCGATTTTATTCCGAATCTCTAGTTTGCCGGCCAGAGCCATTAACCTGGGCACATAATCGCCGGCGCCGACAATCTTTAGTTCGGCCTCGGGAATTTCACGAAGAACCAGTTCAAATGCCGAAATCAGATGCTGCACCGCTTTATATTTTTTGATTCGCCCAAGGTACAGGACGGTAGGTTTTTCGAATTTCCGTAAAGAGGGGTTAAAATTATAAACTATCTCATCAATACCGCAGTGAACCACCGAGATATCACTCTTCGGAATTCCGCGCCGGGCGATATCGTTCGCTGTCGATTCGGAAATGACATTAAATTTCCGGCCCTTGTATATCGGCACCAGCGGCTTTTCGAACAGGTATATATATAATCCCAGAAGTGCATTTATCTCTCTGAATACGGTCGTGGAAAACAAATGTGGTACGACTACCAAAGTCGGGATTTTTAAATAGAGCGGAGTATAGAAGGGAATCTTGTTGATGTCTTCGATCATAACATCGAAATCGCCCTCTCTGACCAGCCTGCGCAATGACCGCGGCGCAATCCAGTTAAAATTGTAGCGATTGCCCCGCCTGATTATTTTGATACCGTCGATAGTTTCTTCGGGAAGGCTGGAATCATATCCGGAACAAAAGAGAGTGACCTCATGCCCTTTTCCGACTATTCTCTTCAGGAGTTCCTCGAGATGCACTTCGGCGCCCCCGGCCAGCGGATTGGTAAGATCCTGCCAATTCAGAGCAAGTATTTTCATTCACCGGTTCCTCTAATAGTATCCTGAGAAACGTCGATACTTTTGATCTGTTGCAGAAGCTGCACTGATTCCATATCATCGGGATGCTTGCTGACCCATTTTTCCACCAGTTGTCGTAACTCAGAATATTTTCGATTCTGGTATAATGTTCCGACCAATCCACGGTACCCTTCTATATAGTCCGGATATATCTGCAGGCAGCGCTCCAGAACCTGAATGGCGTCCTCCACCCGGCCCGCATATCTGGCCGCCATACCCCAGTTAAAATACAGTTTCCATTTTTCGTCGACCAGAGCACCGTCGATAAAGGCCTGCAGGGTATCAAGACGGCCCATCTGACCCAGGGTCTGGGCGGCGTAGGCGTAGACATCATATGACCAGGGGAGCAGTTTCTCGGCCTTATGCACGTAATTGAGAGCGCCGTTATAATCGCCTAATGCTTTGAGAGTGTCCGCAATCAGTAAAAATCCCTGAGCATAATTATTCGTCAGTCTTCGGCTGGTTTCATCCTTGTAAACAGTCGGATCAGATACGCCGCGATATTCAAATCCATCTTCATAAAGCTTTTTTGTCACTTCGATATTAACCTGATCCTTGGCCTTATTCGGCGTCATGCGATAAACCAGCCCTTCGATGATCAGATTCTCCTCAAGCGATGTACCGCGAAATCGGCGGCTTTCGGGTTGTGATGAGACCGTGAAGACAATCGGATATTTCCACTTATTTACCGCGATTATATGATCAGTTAACTGATCCTGAATGCGGAAGGCCGTCCCCTCCTGATCTCTGTAAGGCCGCAGTTGATCTATCTGGCTGTCTGTCCAGACAATCGGCACATTCAGTTTGTCACGCAATTGTTTTATGTACCAGTCGGTATTCCCCAGCGACAGGTTCACCACCCTGACGTCTTTCCTGATTCCGTAAACCTCCTGAAGACACCAGACCGGAAAAGTATCATTGTCGCCGCTGGTGATGAACAAGGCATTTTCCGGGCAGCTCTTCAGAAAATTGTTGGCATAGTCAAAAGCCATGTAGTTTCTCGACCGGTCGTTTTGAAAATAATTTCCGGTCAGCGGCATAATCGGCGTCAATACCAGCAACGAAGTTATACCGAAGGCGGTATATCGAATAAAGGGACTTTGATTTCTTGCGGTATCACGGACAAGATCAATGAATCCCGCTATTCCGAGACCTATAGCCAGACCGAAAAAGACAAAAGCCGGCGTGAAGAAATAATCTCTGTCACGAACCTCAAGGTAATCCATTCCGGTCAATTGGTTTTGCCTGGTTCCGTCGGCAAAATTCATGTATAGTACTATTCCGACTGAACATACCATTATTACCGTCAGTAACGGCAGTCCGATATCAGGTTTACGGCGAATTGTCTCCCAGATGCCGAACAAACCAAGAACCAGAACAATAAAGAACCGCGGTCCTTTGAAACCGTACTGGTCTTTGAAGAAGCCCCAAAATCCCATATGGCGGTAATCGCCGAACTGGTTGGCCCACTCGGCCCGTCGCTCGAACATTCGCGAGGTCATCGATTCGGTCCCGTACTGTTTCCGTTCCAGATATCCCACGACCGCTGCAAAAGAGCGTGAAGGATTGTTTTCATCAATGGCCGGATTATGTGCCGAGCGAATCGGGATATAGACATGCACCGAATATCCGACTATCGCCAGCATTATAATGGCCAGAGCCGTTTTCCAGCTTCTATCCCTGAACAGTATCCCAATAATTATGATTGAAATGCCACCTATAATTATTCCCGCCACGAGGAACCAGAATCCAAGAATTACCATGGATATTCCGCCGAAACCTATCAATATCAGCCAGTTGATATGACGCCAGAGAACCAGAGTCGCCAGGGCAAGGACAATCATGGTCAGAGCCATAAAGGCGTAATATCCGCTGAATACATATCCTATACCAAGCAGCAACACCGGAGACAGGGAATAAACCGCCGCGATCAGCCAGGCACCATCGGTGTCGGCTTCGGTTCTGGTTGCATAAAGTTTAAAGACGGAAAATAATCCCCACAACACAAGGCCGATAAAACCGATCCAACCGAGGGGAATCGCGGACAATCCGGACAAGGAACCCGACAGACCGGATCCGGTCAGACTGGTGGAGATCATATCCACCGCCAAAAAATAGACGGGATATATGGCGACCAGATACAAAATGATGGTTATCAGAATCGGACGAACAAGTTATTTAAGCAAAACCGAGTGGAACATGAATACGACAAAAATAATCAACACCGGCAGGTAATACGGTATTTCCCCCGGTCTTGCCGACAGCATGAATATCAGAAATAATTCCACGAAAAAGAAGAGCGCGATAATGGCCCACTGTCTGGTAAGGACTTCCTTTTTCAAAATGAAATATATGGCCAGAACCGGAATAATGATGTACAAAGTCAGATGGATGCCGACACCCAGCATAGCCAGATACGCGGTCAACAGCATGAATTTTCCGCCTTGTCCGGTTTCGCGAGTCTCGAAATATTTCAGCACCAGCCAGTAAATAATCGTCATGATCAGAATGGCCGCGGCATAAACCTCCGCCTCGACCGAATTGCTCCAGTTGGTGGTGGAGAAGGCCATGAAAAGGGCGCCGGTGAATCCGCCGATATAGATGATTATTCTGCTATAAATGTCACCGCTGCGATCATACCAGAACCTGAGCAACCGAACAGTCACCAGGTAGCCGAACATGGCCGCAAAAGCGGAACAAACGACCGATAATAAATTAACCCGCACCGATATATCGGCGGCAATCGGAAGCGCCGCAAAAATACGCCCAATAAGGATGTACAGGGGTGAACCGGGTGGGTGCGGGATTCCGAGGATATATGAGCATGCAATAAACTCGCCGCAATCCCAGAATGAGACGGTCGGCGCTTTGGTCAGATAATAAACTGTCAGGGCTATGAGAAAAACGATTCCGGCAATAAATGCGTTAACCCTGTCAAATGCAAATCTCAGGCCGTTGGCGGATTGTTCGTTGTGCACCTCGTCCTCTTATCAATTCCCACCTAAGATATTATACAAAACAGACTTAGAATATAACCATTTTTTATGATTTGTCCAGCCGGAAATCAGCTTACCCACCATACATTTTATAAAAAAAGCCCGCTAAAAAACGGGCCTTTTTCTTTGATTTATGGCTATTCCTGATCGTGAAAAACCCGATCCAGAATCCCGTTCACAAAAGAGGCCGATTCGAATGTGCTGTATTTCTTGGCCAGTTCGACAGCCTCGTTGATGGCGACTTTCATGGGAATATCGGGTAAATACATGATTTCACAAATGGCCATGCGCAGGATATTTTTATCGACAATGGCAATCCGCTCGAGTTTCCAGTTTTGAGCCACCTCGGTAATACGATTATCGATAGTGTCCAGATTCCTGACCACCTCATTAAACAGATGTCGCGTGAACGAAAGCGTTTTTTCATCGAGACTGGCTTCATCAATAACCGTCGTCTTTATTTCGTCCATCGTTTGCGTGCCCTGTTCCAGCGCATACAATGCCTTCAGAACATATTCGCGGCCGAGTCTTCGGGAACTCATGATTTCTCGATTTCGCGATACAGATTCACCATCTCAATAGCGGCCTGGGCTGCATCCCAGCCCTTGTTTCCGGCTTTGGTCCCGGCCCGCTCGATAGCCTGTTCCAGAGTGTCGGCGGTTATCAGACCATAGATTACCGGAATCCCGCTCTCCATGGCCGTCTTGGCAATACCTTTGGTGGCCTCATTGGCGATAAAATCAAAATGAGGCGTGTCCCCTTTTATAACCGCACCAAGACAAATTACCGCATCGAATTTTTTCGATGCAGCCATTTTGGATGCGGCATAAGGGATTTCGAACGATCCCGGCACCCAGGCAACGCTGACATTTTTCTCGTCGGCGCGGTGCCTCTTAAGACAGTCCATAGCACCGTCAAGAAGTTTGGCCGTCAGAAGACTGTTGAATCGGCTCACGACAATGCCGACTTTCAGTCCGGAGCCATCCAGATTTCCCGCGATTTCTTTATAGTTCATATCAACTCCTAAATAATTGATAATAAATGTCCCAGTTTATCACGTTTGGTTTCGAGATATTTCAAATTGTGCTTGGTCGGCTCGAATTGTATCGGGACCCGGTCGGTGATTTTCAAACCGTATCCCTCGAGACCGATGATCTTTTTGGGATTGTTGGTCATCAGGCGAATGGAACTCAAACCCAGATCGACCAGTATCTGGGCACCGATACCATAATCGCGCAGGTCGGCCTTGAAGCCAAGATCCATATTGGCCTCGACCGTATCGCGTCCCTCTTCCTGAAGCTTATAGGCTTTAATCTTATTGGCCAGACCGATACCTCGCCCCTCCTGGCGCATGTAAAGCAGGACTCCCTGCCCTTCTTTTTCGATCTGCATCAGGGCATTGGCCAGCTGGTCGCCGCAATCACAACGCAATGAGCCGAAAACGTCGCCGGTTAAACACTGCGAATGCACTCTCACCAGAACATTTTCCTTGCCCCTGACATCGCCTTTAACCAGTGCCAGGTGATGGTGATCGTCGAATTGTGAGCTGTACAGGTTGAGACTGAAATGGCCGTAGCGCGTGGGGAAATCAACATCGACTATTCTCTGAACCAGTTTCTCGATATGTCGCCGGTATTCAATCAGATCTTTAACGGTAACCAGCTTCATATCGAATTCTTTGGCGATTTCCTGGAGCCTCGGGAGGCGCGCCATCGAACCGTCGCGATCCATAATTTCGCACAGGACGCCGATCGGTTTCATACCGGCCAGGCGGGCCAGATCGACCGCTGCTTCGGTATGGCCGGCTCTCGATAGAACGCCGCCCATCCGGGCCTGGATAGGAAAGATATGCCCCGGTCGGCAGAGATCCTCGGGAGCGGAATCATCCGATGCCAGTACCTGAATAGTCTTGGCGCGGTCGGCCGCCGATATGCCGGTCGAAACACCATGCAGGGCATCGACCGAGACGGTAAATCTGGTCCCGTGCAGCGCCGTGTTCGACTCCACCATCGGGTGCAGCTTGAGTTTTTCGATACGATCCTCT
>JBFMFJ010000113.1:0-9557 GCA_040752235.1 Candidatus Zixiibacteriota bacterium
ATATGAAACAGGTCACTCATTGAAGGCTTCGTGATCCCATGAGTGAAGATAAAAAAATGAGCGACCTCGAAATGCTCGAAGATTTAAAACATAAAATCCATGAAGGATTAGAAAAAAAAGGTTACAAAGTGGGAGATTTATTGAAGGTGATTGAGATGAAAAACAAATTATCGGTGACAGGCAAGGCGGAGAAGAAATTCTGGAACATGATAGATGAACTCCGCCAGGAAACACTGCCCAAGAGCAAAAAAAACGGGAAGACGAGAAAGAAAGATAAAAAGCAGGAATCATAATTCATTCCACTTTTAAAGAGGAAAAATATGGCCAAAAGACTGCTGATATTATTCGTTGTTTTTATCTCCGGCGTCAATGCCGGCGACGGGAAAAAATCCCTATTCGCGGTTTTCGACATGGAAAATCAATCGGAGTCTGGAAATTATCGCGAGCGCTCTCTGACAGCAATGGCCGGAGATTCACTGGCCGCATATTTTAGCCCGACTCTCGAAATCAATGCCTGGGAAAAAGAGTGCTCCTTTAATATTAATCTGGTGCCCCTTGACTATGAATCAATTACATCGGCTTCACGGAGCATGGTCGATAATAAGGCCAGGATCGACTGCGTCGCCAATGACAATATGATAATAAGTCTTTTTCAACTTGCAGATGGCAGTTTGGAATGGCAGATGCAGTTTGATAATATTCCAAAATCGAATACCCTGAAATTCAGTTTTGATTCAAGGAACCTGAGATTTTTCTATCAGGATTCGGCTCTTTTCACAGGCGATCAGAAAGTCTCAGGGCCGGACTGGGCTCAGGGCTCCTATGCGGTGTATCACGCAGACCGGCGCAATAATTACAGATTATTCCACAGTGGCGATACTCTTACTTACAGCTACATGACCGGAAAAGCTTTTCATATCAGGCGGCCAATTGTCTATGATAACCGGGGAGAATCGGCCTGGTGCCGAATAGACATTGATACTCTTGCCGGTATTATGACTCTGGAAATTCCGGAGAGTTTTCTAAATAACGCCGCCTATCCGATAGTCGTCGATCCGACCTTTGGAAAGACATCAGCCGGGGCCTGGAATTTAACCTTTGTTAATTATCGGCATACGGTCCTGTGGAATGTGGGTCAGGCTGAAACCGGTCAGGGCGAGATAACCGGAGGTTTTGTTTACTGCGATGTCATAGGCAATTTGGAAGAAGCCCTGCAGGTCAAGGTCCATTCATATTCAAAAGGCGGTGATCTGAATGGAACCAGGCTTCACTCATCATCGGCCACGACAGATATTACCGACACCTCAGTCCACTGGCAGGAGTGCGCCATGTCGGGGGCATTACAGGAAGAGAAAACATATATCGCCTCTCTGCAGGCATACAATACGATTAATAATAAGTTGCGAGTTTATGCCGACGTGACTGATTGGGGTGATGTCAAATATTATGATCTTGCCGATTGGAGCGTGCCCGACAGTCTGTCCGGGTACTCGAGCAAGAATGACGGTTTCAGCGTGTACATAGAATATACTATTGAAGCCGGCAGCGGTCAATCTTCTGTCAGAAGACGAAAAATCTTGAGTGCCGATGATGCGGCCTGTCAGGATAACGAGATCAATAGCCATTTCACAGTAATCAAGGGGGCGCAGATATGCGAAAAACAATTATTCTGATAATATTTTTCATGCTCCTGATGCACACGACCTGGGGGTATGGAATTGTCAATAATGGAATATATCGGGATACTCTTGCCATACCCTTTACATTGCTCGATTCAATCGGCAATCCGGTTGACCTGATGCCGGGGGACTCAGTCTATCTGGCAGTATTCTATCCAGGCGGGGCGGTTTCCTACCGAGATTCGATGAGTTATGACGATAGTCGAATAAAGAGCTATGACTGGGAAGATTTCAGCGGCGGGAAATCATACGTTTTCGTGGAGCAAATAGCAACGCTTGATGGCGCTGATCCGGTCAGCGGTGTCTACTCCTATATTTTGATGGCTGATGATAACAGTAATGCCGATCTGACAACACCGACCAGCGGCTTTTTTCAGATAGTGAATTCGCCTCTGGAAAGCTGCCTCGATTCGGCGGCCTGGGCACGCCGGGCTGTCGACAGTATCAATAACGTTATGGATTCACTGTCCAAGATAATCGACAGTCTGGAGAGTCAGTCTCAATGGATTTTGCGGCCGGTCACAGCCGGACGGAAGCTGCTGCTCTCAACGGGCGGGCATACCGCAGTGGATTTTGATAATGTCACGGGGACACTCGATGCCGGGGAGATCGGCGTCGAGGCCATCGATGCCAACAAAATACACGACGGGGCCTTGACGGCCTCCAAATTCCAGGGAACCTTTTTTACAAATCTGATAGACTCCATGAGTCTTCGGAGTGATTCCTATCCTAACGTCACTGTTGTTGATATTGAGGGATCGGCGGCGGATACAATAGCCAATCGTGTGCTGGAAGATTCCCTGTCTTATCGGAGCCCGATGGGATTCGAGAGCGGATTGTACTCATTTGATGTCGTTATTGCCGACAGTATCAACAACCAGGCTATTCCCGGAGTCAACATTGTTATTCGCAATCTGGAGCAATCAGCCCTGATAGCCCTGGGGAAATCGGGCAATGATGGCCATGCCGGTTTTAATCTGGATGCCGACAGCTTTCTGGTGATTTGCTATTCACCCGGCTATATATTTGACGACTTCGACACGGTTGTAATTGTAGGCTCCGGCTCCGATACGGTATATGGATATCACTTCGATCCCGGGGAACCTTCGATACCTTCACTATGCCGCCTGTATGGATTTGTGTATGGAATCAGCGGCACGGCTGAAGTCGGGGCGGAAATAACGGCCTGGCTGCCGGCCGGTGTGACACGAGCCGGAGCAGGCATGATTTCTCCATTCAGAGTAGAAACAACATCGGATTCAATCGGCTATTTTTATCTGGACCTGATACCCAACAGCCTGTTAAAGCCTGACACGACGCGATATGAAATTACGGTCTCCCGGACGGACGGAACAATCTTTCGCGAAAGAATAGTGGTACCCAATCAGCCAAGCTGGCTGATGACATGGTAACGATCAAAGGAGGTATTATGTTGATCATAATTTCTGTCATTTCCATTGCTTTCATCGATTTCGTAATGAACAATATCCCGGGACTTGCCGGAGGCCTCGGCGCGGTTTTTTTGGCATTGATAACCTGGCTGGCGAGAAAATATCTTGTGCCGTTCCTGGCGGTAGAAAAGAGACGACGATATGCCGGTTATATTTCATGTATTGCCGATGAAATAACCGACGACCTGGTTCGCCGTTACCCGGATAAAGAGTGGATCGTTTATTTTGACGAAGCCGTTGATAAAGTCATTGAAATCTGCAATATAGATACCGAAGTCGCCCAGAGAGCGGTTTCGGCCGCTCTGTCCCGTAAATAGAAAGAGAGCCGCCCGGCTGCGGCTCTCTTTTAAACATCTTCGTTTGACTTCAATAGCAGGGAGCTGCACCCTCCCCCAGAACATATTTTATAACGAAAATGACATCATTTATATCGATGCTTTCGTCGCAATTGGCGTCGGCCCGTCCGGCGCCACCAAAAGGGACTTCTCCATCTTTGTAAATGTAGTTGATGAAATATACAACGTCGCTAATGCCGGCAGCACCATCGTTATCAAAATCTCCGGGTTCATACGTGAAACCGCAGCCATAGAGTGACAATGATGTCTTCATGGCCGTTCGACCTGTCGCGTCCGAGACAGTCGCGGTCACAAAGTACAGGGAATCTTCCAGCAGGTCAATTGAGTTCCAGGCGAATGTCCACCCGTTTGCGGCCGAAATGTCGGCGCCGATGTATTCGCGGGTGACAGTATGATTATAGCCATCAGCAGTTATGATTATATCGAGGCTTTGCCAGTTGTCGTTATAATATACTTCCGCGGAGCCGGAATTGTCGCGCATGTATGTGTCCAACTTTGTTCCGGTAAGAGGATCGGAGAGTTTTATCTGGTAGCGGCCCTGTTCATCGGCGAGACCGGATGCCCCCGCCGCCACGAGAAAAACGCCAGTGCTGCCGGAAAGCCCCAAAATCAACACCAGCTCTCTTTCCTGCAAAAGGACTCGATAATCAAGATACCGTGGATTCCTGTATGATCTGAGACGAAGCTCATTTCCGTGCGTAACTATGTATTGCTGCAGACCATAGTAAAATAAATCATCATAGGTACCGCCGTTTTCGTCGGTCAGCATGTTATCACCAAGCCGAGCGACAACGGTGTCTATAGTCAGATATTTGGAACCTTCACGCATGCAATATATATTGCCCTGATCATACCAGTATTTTATCGCAATGGCTCCCGCCACCGGCCCGCAATAATAGGAACCGAAAGGAGTCTGGTTGAATGTCACCACCGGCATTTCGTAGTTCATTTTTGATGTCTTCTTTTCGAATTTCACCAGACTGACGTTTTCATCCGGTGTGGTTATTTCCAGTACCATGGGAAGGCAAATTGTATCATTCGGTAACGGATTAACAAGCGTCGGCATCGGCGGCGTGGGATCGATCGTAACCAGCACGGAATCCGATGAAGCTCTGCCCAGAGTATCATAGACGGTGGCTCGCAGCCAGTAGATTCCCTCCGTAAGACCGGAATAATCCCACGGCATGGAAAAACCCTCGGAAGGTACGGTCGGATCCGACCCATTTCGAAGAGGGCCGTCGCCGTCGGAATCCAGACCTATTTCAACCCAGGAGCCGGCCTGAGAACGATAGTCAAATTTCATGTAGTCAATAATGCCGCTTCCGGAGGTTTCTGCCGCCCATATCGTAACATCACCCACGACGATTTCATTGTAGTAGGGAGTGAGAATCGTGACCGAAGGCTCCGGATCAGGTTCACCATGTCCGCCTGTAGTACCTGATGAAAACAGCAATAGCCGTCCGGGAAACTGCGGAAAAGAAGGAAACCCGGTATTATACAGGTCCACAAAACCAATTTCCGTATCCCAGATATTATATGACACGCATGGTCTCGGGGTGTTATCCGTGACAGGCGCGGCTCCCGCCAGAGTATCTACATACTCGGCAAAATAGAATCCCGCGAAATAGGGCTCATTGACGACCGCCGAGGAATCGAGGGGAACCGCCACCTGGTACAATCCGGAGTCGGGAATTATGACCATGTGTGTTGATGAAAGCGACAACAGGTCTCCCGGAAAAGGGCAGGTGGGATTAGTCAGATTGGCCGTCTCGACATCCACCGATACATAAAGAGTGCAAAGCTTGTCAAACCAAAGGACCATATAAACTTCCTCAACCGTGAAAGGATAGGGTTTGTCGCATGAGAGTATTGGGTCCTGGTATGATTTGTAGAGTTCATAACCATACAGCCAATGTACCACTTTCATCAAATCATCGCCGGTGTCATGTCTGACCGTGCACAATTCGGAAGCGGCAAAATTCGGAGCGATAAAATAATTTTCCGGAATCGTTTCCGACAGGAAATCAATATGTGCATTATTCTTATATTCAAGTCCGTTAGCCGACCAGCACAAAATGAAAAAGAAAAACAGGAACAGCACAGCCTTTTGAGCCATATAGGACTCCTTTTTTTTATAGAAAAAATTATACTACTCTTGATATCGTGCGTATTTTCATTAACTTAAGACCACGGATTAAGTATTGCCACGGTTTGAGAAACATGACGAAAAGGGTGTATAAAAATTAAACATTTTAGCCATGGAAACGAACTCGAAATTGCCGGTAAATAAGCCCCCCTGGCTCAAGGTCAGGGCCTGCGGCAACCATAAGTATCTTGAAGTGCAATCCCTTCTGAAGGAGCATAATCTCCATACCGTCTGCCAGGAGGCCAATTGCCCCAACCGCGGTGAATGTTTTTCCTCTGGCACCGCCACATTCCTTATTATGGGGCCCAACTGCACGCGCAACTGCTCTTTCTGCAATGTCACGCCGGGGCATGCGGCGCCGCTCGATGAACAAGAACCGGCGCGTGCGGCCCGGACGGTCGAAATCTTGGGGATTAAACATGCCGTCATCACCTCGGTTACGAGGGATGATCTCCCTGATGGCGGCGCACAGCATTTCGGGAAAGTAATACAGGCTATTCGTGCATTAAAAAAAGAAATTTCCATAGAAGTTCTTACCCCCGATTTCAGGGGTGTTTTCGATCATGTCAGAACCGTTCTGGACGCCCGTCCTGATATTTTTAACCATAATGTCGAAACGGTTCCCAGCCTGTATCGAACAGTCCGTCCCGGCGCTGTATATAACCGGTCGCTTGATGTTCTAAAATTTGCGGCGAATGACGGCCGGGCCGCCGTAAAATCGGGCCTTATGGTGGGCCTGGGTGAGACGATTGAAGAACTTCATGATGTTTTCGCAGACCTTTATGACGCCGGGGTCACCTTTCTTACAATAGGTCAATATCTGTCTCCCTCAAAAAATCATCACCCGGTCGTTCGGTACTATCATCCCTCTGAATTTGAAGAACTTGCCGCCAAAGCCCGTGAAATAGGCATAAAATCAGTATTTTCAGGGCCTTTAGTGCGATCTTCCTATCACGCCCGCGAACAATATCAGCAATAGTAGGGACTACCCCACAGTTAGGACAATTTTAATACATTTGGCAATATGCCAGTGTCCCCTGCGGCTTTTATTCCGATATGGAGATTATGAAATATTGTCCTTTGTAAATGCTCGAGTGGTTGGGAGAATGGCGGTGAAAAATAAAGAGACGAAAAATATCGTTGTAATTGACGATGAAAAATATGTCTGCAACATTATAATGGAAGCGCTCAGTGAGTTCGACAGCTTTAATGTCCACAAATTCACCGATCCTCACAAGGCTATTGGCTTTATTTCGGAAAAGGGTGTTGACCTGGTCCTGACCGATCTGGTTATGGGCGATTATTCTGGAGTCCAGATTCTTGAAAATACCCTTCAGAATCATCCCGACGCCATTGTTATTCTGATGACCGGGTATCCCACGGTTAAGACGGCCATATCAGTACTTAAAAAAGGCGGCTATGATTACCTTATAAAACCCTTTAAACTCGAAGATTTGAAATCAACAATAAAGCGCGGTCTGGAACATCAGCGTGTCAGGCGTGAGAACGTCGAACTGCGAAGCCAGCTGGAATTAATGAAAATCAGCGAGGCTTTTACCAATGGCGTTGGCCTGGATGTACTGTTGGACAGAGTGGTCAACTCGGCAGTTCAGGCGCTGGCCGCAAATGCAGTATCATTGATTCTTCTCGATCGCAAGGCAAATAAGTATCGTCTGCGGAGTCTGTCATATACCGATGCCGACTCTCAAGTCGAGGAGTTTCTTAGAGGAAATGGCCCCAATGGAGCCCTGACTCTCGGTATGAATAAACCGCGAATTTTTAATGATGAAATTGAAGTAGGCGGCAAGGCATTAAAGCGATCTTTCGTCGTATATCCGCTTGTCTCCAAAGGCATAAATATCGGCTACTTTAACTTTGTCTGTCTGAATAATTACAGCTACATAACGCCCGGTCAGGAACATATGATATCCCTGCTGACTTCAACTGCTGCGTCGGCGGTCGAAAGCAATCATATGGACCGCAACCTTCGTAAATCCTATCTTCTGACGATAAAAGCCCTGGCCAATGCGGTGGAAGCTCGCGATATATATACCGCCGGACACACTTCGCGAGTGTATCGAGTGGCCAAGGTGATTGCCCGCAAGCTTGACTGGTCAAATGAAAAAATGCTGGAATTGCGTTACGGAAGTATCCTTCATGATATCGGGAAAATCGGAGTTCCCGACGCCATTTTGAACAAGCCGGGAAAGTTGACTGTAGATGAAATGGCGGCAATGCAAAAACACCCGGAAACTGGCGCCAGAATCTTAAGAGGGATACCCTTCCTGGAACCGGTTATTCCTTATGTGCTGACGCATCATGAACGGTATGACGGTAAGGGATATCCTCAAGGGCTCGCCGGGAAAAATATTCCTGTGGAAGGGCGATTATTGGCTGTTGTTGATACATTCGATGCCATTTTGTCCGATCGTCCCTATCGTCCGGGTGCTGATGCCGAGAAGGCTCTGGATGAATTGATGAAATTCAAAGGACTGCAATTCGATCCGGATATTGTCGATGTTTTTCTGGAAGCATATTCCGAAGGATTGATTGACTGTCTGACTGTATATGGTACAGCCGGAAAAATCCAGCATGAGTTATTTGTTACGAGAACGGCACCGGTACAAAGCTGATAACGAATATTATAATAGCTAGATATCCTATTAATCGCGTCAAACGCGGCACCTTCATGGAATCATTGACGGTGGGCGGATGTTTTATACCAAACAGAAATACGAGGATTCCAAAGAACCACCAGCCCGGCCACCAGAAACCCAATGCCAGCATCATGGCAAAAAATAGTCTGCCAAGTCTATGTTGGGCCGGCCCGAACAATCCGTAGATTATATGCCCTCCGTCTAACTGGCCTAGCGGCAACAGGTTGAGCATTGTTACCAGCAGTCCCACCCAGCCCGCAAAAATGATGGGGGAAAGTTCGATAGCGTAACCATCGGGGAGAGGGCCGATTATCAGCCAGCCCAAAAATCTGATCAGGAGTGATTCTCCCAGACTCCAGCCTTCGGTAGATATCTCCAAAAGCCGGGCATCCGCGAATCCGATGGATATCACTATAACGGCAATAACGAATCCTGCCAGTGGTCCGGTGGCGCCCACTTCGATTAAATCACGGCGATTGGTAATCGGTGAACGTGATTTTATGATGGCGCCGAATGTCCCGGCAATATTGGGAGCCGGCAAAAAATACGGCAAAGACATAAAGACTCCGCGCCTTCTGCCGGCCAGGTAATGTCCAAATTCGTGAAATAACAGGATGGTGATCAGGGCGATCGTAAATTCGAAACTCTCCCTGAATGCCTCGGGGCTGCCGAGATAACTTAGGATGGCTTTAGGATTGAGAAATACATCTACATCCAGCCGCCACATTAATGGTGCCAGAAACATTGTCAGCAGGGTGGCCAGGAAAAGGATAATATTAATCCAGGGGATCTTCAGGGAGTCATCCTTTTTGACAATTATCAATAATCCGGCGGCATCATCCTTGACATCGGCGATGAATCCCGCAGCGCCAAGGCGACTATGCATCTTTTCGACGGCGCTTTCCCGGTCGGCATATGGTCGGACACGAAAAATAAGACGACCATTATGAGTATAAATTGCCGAAATCTCAAATAAGTCCGCCAATTGATAATAAATCGATTTCGATATCAGTTCCGGGTCTTTCACCGTCATCTCCGCCAAAAGTGTACTCGGCAAAACAATGTTCTTTAATATTAAACCTCAATAAAGTGAAAAGGTTCGCTTTGTCAACCCGTTATTGGCAAGCCGGAGGTCAGGTAAAAAAAAAGAAGCAAGGTCTTTCGACCTTGCTTCCAAAATACCATGCGGTTTCTTCATCAATAACCGGACAGTGTCCAGTCAGCCAGGATGCACGGACCGAAATTGAAATAGTAATCAATCAGGTACG
>JBFMFJ010000114.1:0-9522 GCA_040752235.1 Candidatus Zixiibacteriota bacterium
ATCAGCGATGGTCTCAGTGCTAACGCCATGAGCCTTTCAGCCCAATTGACATATGCAATACCGTTGGAATAATCGGATTATCGTCAGAAGAATATCTTTAGCATCAGGGTCATAAAAAGACCCGAAATTAACGGCACTGTCGTATTATCATCGACAGTGAATGATACCGCCTCGGTAACGGTGGCCACGACCGCTCCCAGCAATCCGACCACCAGCGGCAGCTCCGGGGTCAAAGCACCGACAATCAGCGCCGGCACCAAAAAGGCCAATGAGCCTTCCAGAGATTTATTGCGAAAGCGATGCCGCCCGAAGCGGCGGCCGATTAGTGCCGAGGCCGGATCCCCGAAAATGATAAGGGCCAGGGCCGCCACCGTAACAGGCTTTGAAAAAAGCGCCGCCGTCA
The DNA here is from genome assembly GCA_040752235.1 of Candidatus Zixiibacteriota bacterium. GTDB lineage: Bacteria > Zixibacteria > MSB-5A5 > GN15 > PGXB01 > PGXB01. The sequence continues at coordinate 404 of JBFMFJ010000114.1, forward strand.
GACAGGCCGTTGTCAGAATATAGGTGGCGCCGGTAAAATCGCCGCTGGTTTCCCTGGCCCGCACCATCGGTGAAATCAGCTTTCTCACCAGATGCCACAATTTCCAGTCCCGAAGCCGGCTCACATCTATAATTATCATCCCGATGGCAATCGGGATCATGATCGATAGAAATTCACCGCGTGACAGCCCCAGGACATAGTACCCGCCGGGAATAACGACGGCAAAAAGATGAGTCAACTTGCGCAGAAGCTCACCTTTTAGGGAGAGATGCTTTGGATCCCTGTTTTCCACTCGTGAAATTTCAACTAGCGACGATCTTTTGCCGCCAATTCCAGTTTCTTGACCTTGTCCAGATAATATTCAATCTTATGCCGTGCGAAAATGTCTTTTATCCACTGCTCGCGGAATTCCACGGCATGTTTTTTCACCAGTTCGCTCATAATGGTCGGACGCATTTGTTCGAGAGAACGATTATATAATTTATCTTTGACTTTAATAATATGATAACCATATTCGGTCTTGACCGGATGGGAGATTCCGTTTACCGGAGTGACCATAGCCTGTAAGTAAAAGGCCTCCGGCATCTCATTCGGACCGATATAACCCAGGTCAGCCGCAGCCACTCTGATCTCTTCGGCACCGGGATAGTTTTCCCTGGCCAGTTCCAGGAAATCCATGCCCGAAAGCGCCTGATCCCGTAAAAACTCACCAAATAAAGAATCATCCACAATTATGTGCTGGACATAAATTGGTTTTTCCACCACGTACTCATCAGCATGATCATTATAGTACTGTTCAATTAAGCTGTCGGGAGGCTGGTAATCCTCGTCACGACTTCCTTTCATCACGAAAATCCTTGCGTATTTTTCGTAGATGCCATGTCTCTCCTTCACGACATCGGGATCATTGACAAAACCGAGATTGTCCCCTGCCTGCATAAGGACATACTCTATCGAACGATATATCAGCATATCATGTATCAGCGGTAAATCAACACTATCGCGCCCCACTGACGATTTATACTGATGCAGGTAATCCGGAAGCCGATAAAATGTGATCGTATCGATGCCGTTAATAACGGCTGCCCATGTTGTATCGGGGACTTCATGGAGAACCCCGCTGAGCGCTACATCATTAAAGACAATCTTTGCCGCCGTAAAAATCGAATCCATGAAATGTTCATAAATACCGCGTGATTGTTCCGCAAGATAACCCTGGGTGGCCTGTTCGTATATTTCCGGCGTCAAATCGGCCAGACCCGAATCTATATGATCGATTACCTGTAAGATATGCCAGCCATCAGGTGACTTAAAAGGATCAGAGATATCCCCTTCCGGCAGTGCGAATGCCACACTGTCAAAAACGGTGTTATAGGTATGTCTGAAAAAGTAGCCCAACTCGCCCATTTGCTTTCCGGATTCGCGATGGACCGAGTAATCATAAGCCAGATTTCCCAGATCCGCCCCGGAATCGATCTGGCTCTTCAATGAATACACTTTCTCACGCGCAAGTGAGTCAAGCTGTTCCATAGAATAATCTTTATATTGCAGCGAGTCCTTGCCGTATTTCAATCCCGGCGCTGAAATCACCAGATGTCTGGCCCGGACCTGCTCACGATAATAAAATACATCAGGGTGGCTTTTATAATATTCCACGATCAGGGAGGAATCGGTTGGTATCTGGTCCAGAATAATATGCTGGTAAAGATATTTTAGATAGAAATTTTTGTAGAGCATAAAGAAATTTCGATAAAGGGCCGGATCATTCTTAAGATCGACCTTGTCTGCCTCCAGTGAAATCAGGGAATCGAATATTATCGCATTCAGAGTGTCGAAGTATAACGCGGAATCGAGATATCCGCCATTCTCCAAAAGATCGCTTTGGGCCATACGGCCGTACAGACTGGATGCCATAACCGGAGTATTGGAATCAATAATGGCTATTGGAAAATCATTTGCGGCGATATCATCCCGTGTCAGTGAATCTACCTTGCACCCGTTAACGGAAAAGATGACAGTGATCAGCAAGAATAATACGATTATCGAATTTCTAAAATGCATATCAAAAAACCTGCCTTTCATATTTCACGAATTTTTTAATTTATACAATGGAAATGGAAAATCAAGCCAAATTAGAGGGAAATGAATTAATGGCCGATTTTCAGGCTTTCAAGGCCGTATATTCGTGGTCAAAACGCTTTTTATCGGGAATTTGGCGGAATTTCAATATAAACGAGGTCCCTCGTCCCGGCTCAGACTCGCAGGAAAGATCAAGGTCGAGATTCTTGGCCAGACGCTGGACGATGGAAAGCCCCAGCCCGGTGCCATATTTTTTGGTCGAGTAAAAAGGATCAAATATTTTTGAGGCGGCTTCCTTGTCGATACCGGGCCCGTCATCGGCAATACAAACCGTGACTTCATTATTTTGACTGGAATCAAGCGTGATAGTCACCTCGCCCGGATTATTGTCCAGTGCCTCAAAAGCATTAATAATAAGATTTATCAGAATTTGTTTGATTTGATCCTCATCCCCATAGATATACACGACCGATTCGGAGGATGTCATCCGCAATGAGACATTTTCGGCATGAGACGGGTGATGTTTAACTACATCTATAACCTCACTGATCAGATGGCATAATTCAACCCGCGTGAAAACCGCCCTCTTGCTGCGGGCATATAACAGAAAATCCGTGAGAATATTGTTGAGACGGTTGGATTCGACCAGAATCAAATCAAGCAGTCGGCGATTCTCCCCGGTGACATCAATCTCGCTTTTCAATACTTCCACCGAGCCCGAAATCGCCGCCAGCGGATTCCTGATTTCGTGGGCAATCGCCGCAGAGAGCTCACCCACCGCCGCCAGCTTATCGGCTACCCGCATTTTTTCTTCAAGCTTTTTTGTCTCTGTCAGATCCTGGAAAATGGCGATGACACCGCGAATTGCCCGGTTCGTATCCAAAAGCAGCGAAGTGGACAAGCCCAGCGGTATTTTCAATCCTTCATTATTGGTTATTTCAATCTCGTTTCGGGGGGACTGCTTCTGTGAATTAAGGACATCCAGCAGGATTTCGACCAGCTGGGGCATCCGGCTGCTGAACAACTCCCGAATGTCCTTCCCTTTTGCCTCCGACTCATAATAACCAAGAATTTCTTCCGCCGCTCTGTTAAAATAAATAATTTTGCCGTCACGGTTGACCGTGAACAGACCGGAATTAAGGTGTTTCAGGATATCATCGGTCTCCAGTTTGGCCTGTCTCAGGGCCAGCGAGGTATCGGCCAGTTCGCGGTCCTTGCGCTTGAGACGCTCCACCAGGAATCCCGAAATGAAGGCAATCAGGTAAAAGGTCAGGATATGAAGAAAAATATTGTAAAAGGCCGCATCTTCCGAGGAAAATATTGTCTCCAGAGCCCTGACAGATGAGCCCTGCCCGCCGCCGGCGGACAGCCCGATCCAGACCACAAAGGCATAAGCCAGTGAAACCAGTGAGGCTATTCCCAGGGTTCCGGCAAGGTTGGTCACCAAAGCAGCCGAAACGATGGTCAGGACAAAAATTCCGTTGAATGCCGAACTGATATTCCCCGTCAGATAAATTATCCCGATCTCAACGATAATCTCTGAAATGATCTGGACAATGGGAACGGCCTTGAGAAGAAATTTAATGTTGAAACGATTCTTAAAGATAAACATCAGGGGAAGCATCAGGGTCAGAAGCGAATAGGCAAAAAACGGAAAACTCAGAAACTTGGGGTAGCGCAGCCAATATATCACCACCCCGGATATGAGGACATAGGTTGCCAGCCGCAATGAAAGCAGCCAGCCGGCCTTTATTGATATCGTTCTGCTGTCCATATCAAAATAAAAGGGCGCCTGCCGGCGCCCTTTATATTGTCAACTTTGTTTATATCTTTCCAATAATGTCGAACATCGGCAGATACATGGCTACCAGAATGCCGCCGATCACAATACCCATCACGACAATGATCAGAGGCTCAATCAGCGATGTCAGAGCGCTTACCGCCTCATCCACTTCCTCATCGTAAAAATCGGCAATTTTCTGAAGCATTTCATCAAGACCGCCGGTCTTTTCACCGACCGATATCATCTGCGTTACCATCGGCGGAAAAACACCTGATTCCTTCAAGGGGGCGGTGATAGTATCACCCTCGGCGATCGAGAGGACCGATTTCTTGATGGCGTTGGCGATAACCGTATTCCCGGCCGTCTTGGCCGTAATTTCCAGGGCGTCGAGAATGGAAACACCCGAAGAGAGCAGCGTTCCCAGGGTTCTCGTAAACCTGGCCACCGCCGATTTACGGACCAGATTTCCGAAAACCGGAGCCTTCAGCAGGAAGGCATCGAAGGTGGCTTTTCCTCCCGGGGTCCTCACCCAGTACACAAAACCGACGACGCCGCCGATTATTGCCGCCAGCAGCAGAAGGAAATTGGATTGGAGGAAATTACTTATCCCCAGAATTATCTGGGTTGGTTTCGGCAGTTCGGCGCCCAGACTTCCGAACATTTTGGCGAAAACCGGTACGATAAAGGTCAACATGGCGATGGTCACGCCGGTGGCCACAACCACGATTACCGAAGGATATACCATGGCGCCTTTGACCTTGCGAATCAGGGCGTCCGATTTTTCACGGTAAACGGCCAGGCGGACCAGAATGGTATCGAGGGCGCCGCCCATTTCTCCCGATTCGACCATATTGACATAAAGTTCGTCGAAAACCTTTTTATGCCTTCTGAGGGCTTCTGATAGAGTCGAACCACCCTCGACCGACTGCTTGACGTCCGAAATGATACGGCACAGCTCTTTATTTTCCATCTGGCTCGACAAAATATCAAGACACTGCACCATGGGCAGACCGGCGCCGATCATGGTCGCGAACTGACGCGTGAATCTTGATATCTCAACTTTCTTGATGCCGGTGCCGATTTTGATCTTGAGTTCGGTCGGCTTTTTGCGGATGCTCGTTACCAGGATTCGGTTACGGCGCAATATTCGTTCGAGATCGGATCTATCCTTGGCAGTGAGGTCACCCTGCACCGGTGCGCCTGCCATCGTTTTTCCTTTGTATTCAAAGACGGGCATAATTGCTCCCTTCGCAAACCGGGCCTAAACCATTGCCGGTGATTTTGTCCTCGATAACATTTCGTTCAGTTCCTGGATATTCGAGCTGAAACTCATGGCATCGCCGACGGTGATTTTGCCGGAATTATACAGACTGGCCAGGGATTGATTCATGGTCATCATGCCGTACTTCTGGCCCGACTGTATCATGCTGTATAACTGGTGTACCTTATCATCACGTATCAATGCTCTTATGGCGGGAGTGCAAACCATTATCTCCAGCGACATGACTCGACCGCCGCCGATTTTCGGAATCAGGCACTGCGATATCACGGCCTGCAAACTGAATGACAGCGATATACGAACCTGCTCCTGCTGGTTGGTCGGGAAAACGTCAATGATGCGGTTGATCGACTCCGAAGTCGAGTTCGTATGCAGTGTGGCAAACGCCAGGTGTCCCGTCTCGGCGATATTGAGGGCCGATTCGATGGTTTCCAGGTCACGCATCTCACCGATCAGAACCACGTCGGGATCTTCTCGCAGAGCATATTTCAGCGCTGATGAGAATGACTGCGTATCGCTGTACACCTCGCGCTGGTTTACAATCGAATGCTGATGACGATGCAGGTACTCGATCGGATCCTCAACCGTAATAATGTGGCATTGCCGTTCCCGATTAATCTTGTCGATTATGGCCGCCAGGGTCGTCGATTTACCGGATCCGGTCGGACCGGTCACAAGCACCAGACCGCGCGGCAACTTGGCCATCTCGGCAACTACTTTCGGCAGCCCGAGACTTTCGAAGGTCCGGATCTTGTACGGTATTTGACGCAAAGCCACGGCAACATTTCCCCGCTGCATGAAGACATTGCAGCGAAAACGACTCATCTGCTCTATACCAAACGACAAATCAAGCTCGGAACTTGTTTCGAATTTCAGTCTCTGTTTTTCGTTCATTATTGAATAAGCCAGCTTTTTCGTATCTTCCGGGGTTAATATGTCATAAGGCATTTTTACCAGTTTACCGTCCACTCTGCAAACCGGCGGAGAACCGACTGTTATATGCAAATCGGAAGCATCCATTTTGACCATTTCTTCCAGAAGCTGACGCAATCCAACCATAATTTCTCCCGATAACTAAAAGTGTTTCTTCAGATAAGTCATCATATTCTATATCGGAAGAAATAGAATAATCTTGAAGACTAAATTTATATCTTTTTGGTGGTAACTCTTTGAAATATAAGGAATTCAGATTAAACGGACGAGTCCGAGAAATATCAGGAAGTGACCGCAAAAACCTCATCGATTGAAATCATGCCGCTCTTCATTTTAGTGACCGCCGCCATGCGCAGGGTTAACATTCCCTCTTTAATGGCCTGATCCCGAATCTCGCTTTCCGGGGCGGTCGAGAGTATCATCCGCTCGATATCTCTTGTAATCGGCATAACTTCATAAATACCGGTTCGACCGGCCAGCCCCGAACCGTTGCACTCATTGCAGCCGCGGCCGCGGAAGGCCTTGACATCCTTGAGCATGCTCTCCGGAACTTTAAGCGCCTCGATCTGTTCACCGGTTAATTTAATCTCTTCCTTGCAGCCGTTGCAAATTTTTCTGGTCATACGCTGGGCCATGATCAGCCTGGTGGCGCCGGCCACAAGATAATTAGGAATGCCCATATCGACCAGACGGTTTATCGATGACGGCGCATCGTTGGTATGCAGAGTGGAGAAAACCAGGTGACCGGTAAGAGCGGCACGGATGGCTATTTCCGCCGTTTCACCGTCACGAATCTCACCGACCATGATAATATCCGGGTCTTGGCGCAGGAAAGACCTCAGGGCCGCGGCGAAGGTCAACCCTATTTCAGATTTAACCAGGACTTGATTGATCCCGTCAAAGTTGAACTCGACCGGGTCCTCAGCCGTCATGATATTGACATCAATCGTATTGATCTGTTTCAGTGCCGAATAAAGCGTTGTCGTTTTACCGGAACCGGTCGGCCCGGTCACGAGAATAATCCCATAAGGCAGGTGAATGGCGTCGTCGAATCGTTTCAGCGATTCTGGGGCAAAACCCAGCTTGGTCATGTCCACCATGAGAGCCTTCGGATCCAGAATTCGCATAACCACTTTCTCTCCGAAGATGGTGGGCAGCACCGACACACGCAAATCGACCGTGCGGTCCCCGATCTTGACCTTTATTCGGCCGTCCTGGGGCAGTCTTCTCTCGGAAATGTCAAGGTCCGCCATGACTTTCAGTCGCGATACGATGGCCGCCCGGTATTTGAACGGAAGCGGCGGCATCTCCCGCAGGTCGCCATCGATACGAAAACGAACGCGGATTCGCTTCTCATAAGTCTCGAAATGAATATCCGAGGCGCCGCCCCTGATGGCGTCGGCGATAATCGAATCGACCAGCTTAACCAGCGGTTTATCCTGAATGGCCGACTGCAGATCGGCTTCCGACGGTCCTTCCTCGGTCTCGACCAGTTCCAGACTGGTATCATCCTCGAGACCCTTGATAATGCTCGAAAAGGCGCTGTCATCACGATAATATGTCTCGATGGCTTTTTCGATTGATTTTTCCGGAGAAATGACCGGCTGTATGGAGCATCCCGTAATAAATTTTATGGCATCAAGAACATAAATATTGTTTGGGTCGGAAATGGCGACAATCAGATTTTTGTTCAGCTTGGAGATGGCGATAACGTTGAATTTACGGGCGATATCGACTGGAATCAGCTTGACGATCTCGGGATTCAATTCGACATCGGAAAGCCTCAATGTTCCCATGTTGAGCTGCTTTCCGATAAAGCCGCTCAATTCATCCTCGGAAGTCACGGCGCCGATCGAGACCAGCGCCTGGCCGAATTTTTGGTCTTTATCTTTTACAAGGGCCAGGGCCCTTTGAAGCTGATCGTCGGTTATCTTGCCGGCCTTGACCAGCATTGCTCCCAATTCAGAAGACATTCCTTATCCTGCGATAGGCATTTTTATAATTTATCCCCCGGAGTCGGATTAACAGGCGAAAAAGGATGATTAATCCTGAAAAATGTCATCCAGTTTATCACCGGCCGAGGCGGCGAATTCATCGGTCAAACCGGAACCTTCGACCTGCGCCTTGGCCTTCAATGAAGTGAATATTTTAGCCAACTCGGTTGCGGTTTCTTTGGCATACAGTCGGACCATTCCGATTGTCGTACGATCGTCAAACACGACTGCCAGAATCGACCGGTCGCCGACCAGGGACATATGAATATGATCCTTCTTCCCCTGATGAAAGAGAACTGAAAACTCGGATTCGCCGACCAATCTCGCAATTTCCTTGGTGGAGGCGAATGAACCGGCCAGCAAAGCGGCCAGTGCCGTCGTATCCAGAGAATGCGTGAATCCCTGCCGCGTTATCAAATGACCGTCTTTATCGACCAGCAGAGCGCACTTCGCTTCAGCGCCCTTCAACATTCTGGCCAGGATGAGATCAATCTTTTCTATCTCTTCTTCATAAATAATCAGATTATCTTCGTTCATGACACCACCTCCTTAACTACTTTATTCCAAACAGGCGCTTGAAGAAGCCGCGTTTTTTCTTTTTAATGCGCGTTGAAGGCGCCATCGTGGGCCTGTGCCAGTCGCCATAATTTTCACTTTCTTCGGATTCCACCTCGGGCTCGGCCTCATCGGTTTCATCCGCTTTGGCCTGACCCTGGAAATCGGATACCGTGATCCTTCTTCCTCGGCGGCCAATGCGCGATGTCGAACCGGGGAACGGCCGATCCTGTCCCCAGCTTTTATCATCTTCCGGCTCGGGTTCAGGCTGGGGCTGTTGCAGATGACTGTCACTCCGGGTCGCCACAATGCTTTCATCCATCGGGATATCGGCGGATTCGACCTGATGCGGGATTTGTGCCACCCGTGCGGTATCGCTCTTGCCGTGCGGAAAGTCGCCGTTCATCGCGTCGCCATTGATTTCACTCCGCTCGAAATCTGTCTTGCTGACATCGGTGATATCGCCGTTTTCGGTCGTTTCAGGCGCATCGGTCTT
>JBFMFJ010000115.1:0-9519 GCA_040752235.1 Candidatus Zixiibacteriota bacterium
TATTCCCCCGGCTATACACACGATATTGAGAAATATCTCAAAAATACTTGAAACACCCAGCGGCAGATATAATCCATGTCGGGCGTAAAACGTAACATCCAGCATTCCCAGATAGACAATCATCGATGATGCAATCAGGAGACAATGCCGTCCGTAATCTTTGAATCTGAGCAGTCCCACTCCGCCGATTATCATTACGAGCCCGAGCAAAATGTCGGCAAAGGGAAAGGCGGACTCATAATATGAAATAACCACTTTACGAGTTGTATCGATGTGGAGCAGACCGCCGAAGTACAAAACCCAGAAAACCAGGTTTATCGCCGCTCCGGCAAACAATAAACCGGCAAGACCATATCTGCTCGAATTGTTTATTCCGTATTGTGACACCGTGGAACCTCGCATTTTACCGTAACATCCGCTTTTTTATATGCCCTTTCATGATTACTTACCAGGAACCGCCTCCCGACCCTAGTCCCATTTCCATGTCGGCCATAGCAATCGCCAGGATAATCATACCGACATCAATTGCGGCCCCCACACCCAACAACACCCACTTTACATTCCTGCTGTTCTCCATGCCGATATACTTGATGTCGTTAACCGGAATCGGCCTGATTTCGACAGGCGCCGGCATATCGACATAAACTGACGTTACATCGTTCAGCGGCACAATTCTGCTCCGGCCGTCCCAGAGCCTGCCCCGAATCGACTGGGCACCGTGGCGATCGATATAAAGCACCCCTCCCTTCATATCGAAGTTGATTTTATGACTTTCTCTTAACTCAACGCCCGCGATTTCACCATGACCGGCAATCAAAGAGTCGACATTTATCGATCCGGCATCATTACTCCTGACATTGACCCTTTTAGATTTGCACCATAATTCAAGGTGCGACAATACCGGAATACTGCCGTCTGTTATGGCCCTATCGATACCAATCGTATTCAGTGTATCACCGCTCATATTGACAATACTCTTTATATTTGCAAACTTTGCTTCAATCGTGCTATCCGCATCTTCCCATATAAGGAATACTATTGAGGTGCTGCCTTTCGAATTAAAGCGCACATCAAAACCAGCGAAAAGATATTCATACGGCTGACCCGACAGCGCGGAAACCTTCAGCCGCTCGCCCATAGCTGGCAGCAGCAGATAGCATTCATTATCCAGGCGGTAAGACTCATAGACTCTGAAATAATTATCATAATTGACCTGATAATATCGCATTGTCGCTCCCTTAACGACATCATCATCTTTGAGCACGCAAATAATTTCCTCCGCTTTATCGATTTTGTCGACCTTTGCGTTTTCCACATGCGTCATTGTCGGTCTTTGATTGTCAATGGCCGATCCCAATCCATATCCTATCAGCGAGCAGCCGCCGCTCAAAGTCAAAAGCCCGATCGCTGCAGAAATGATTATAAATTTTATAATTGCCATCATAAGAATCACCACCTTTCACTAAAAAACAGGTTTCTTTTTATGATTATTATCACTCACGGTCGCCGTGGCAAAATAATAACTGTCTTCGATTTTATCCGTCTCGCAATACATCCTGCTTGCCTCTCGCATACTGATGATATTGATTCCGTTATATCCGGTCGAGTGCAATATTGTCTTCATATTATCAGGCGTACATCCGAAGGTAAGAGGCTCTTTGATCGAGGCGCACAAATCAAGAAGCAGACGATTGCCCTTATAATCGGTTTCATCGTCAATCAACTCCGGTGGAACAAAATCAAAAACAATCCTGTTGTCCGGTCCGATTTCGGCCAGTCTTCCCAGGGTTTCGGAAATAATTTCCTGGTTCAGAAACAGCGTTACTCCTTCCCATATAAAAAGGGTCTTCTTGTGACACGCGAAGCCGGCCGTCATAAGTCTCTCCGTAATCGAATCTTTCGAAAAGTCAATTGTCACATAAGTTACATTACCCGGCAGTCGGCCAAGTAATTTTCTCGTGAGTGCTTTCTTGATTAACTGTGTCGACTCAAGATCCAGTTCGAAAACCCTTACGTTTTGGAACTCCTTTATACGCAGGTAGCGACTGTCATACCCTGCTCCCATTAAGACCACCTGCTCATATCCGTCATTCATGCACTGCTTGGAGTAGTCATCCATATATCTTGCTCTCAGAACGATCGCTTTTCTGATTGACGGATTGAGAGCGTGCATCCTGTGAACCATCTGCATTCCGATCTTTCCGGAATAATACGGCGCGAACCGGTCACAGATAACGCGTTTCTCGGCCGGCAGCGACAGTTCAAACGCCTTGGCACCGGCCGACCATCGCGCGAAGAGAAAACCGCAGGGCTTCTCAATAGTTTTGTCATAGATTCGCTGCATTTTATCTCTCCTTTCCTTTAATATTTCCTGTCGAAAACCGGCTTGATAACGCCAATTCCAAGCAAAAACGGATAGACTGTCAGATTAATTCCGATTGCGATAAGTAACAGCCAGTAGATAAAAGCAGGCGCCTTGTCCAGCATGATAAAAACCGGAATAAAGAACAGCGCCGTAAGGTTGTTGATGATACTTTTATACCCCGGCTTCCAGTGGGTCGTCACCAGACAGGTAATCGGAAATCTGATCGGTGACAATACAAGGATTATCAATGTCGCCGTGTAAAAAGTGGCATAGATCGACGGCAAATGCAGAAAGTAAAACAAAAAAATGGAAAAGAATACCGGCGGTGCACCAACCGAATACCCCGATGCCAGAAAACCTTCTTTCCGCGAATATTTCCATGATGCTGTAACGGTCGCCATGACCACCAGCGGCAGGCCGGCTCCGTCGACAAAAAGCCCGCTTTTCCAGAACAACATCATCGGAACAAATGTGAGTCCGACCAGGTCGGTAATGATATCAAGGACCTCGCCGGAGGTACCCGGAAATTTCTCTTTCACCTTCATCGTACGCGCCATGGTGCCGTCGATACGGTCGACAAACAGTACCAGCAAACTGAATCGCGCGGCAGCCTCAAATTTGCCTTCGATGATTGCCGCCAGAGCCAGCGCAGCAAAGGCCAGACCAGTGAGGGTCACCAGGTGCGGAAGATAGTACATATATTTCTTCATGACTCACTCCTTTATGCCATCAGCAGGCGGCTCGCCCAGTAAAAAACCGGTGCCGCCAGAATCAGGCTGTCAAAACGGTCCAGGATACCGCCGTGGCCGGGAAGCAACCCGGAAAAATCCTTGATTTCCAGTTGGCGCTTTATATATGAAAAGCAAAAGTCCCCGAAAGTCGCTGACATCGACACAAGCACACCGACACTTACCAGCACGAAAATCGCCACACCGGTCAGCAGAAAAGCAAGCATGAATACTGCGCCGACCGTTGAAAACATTCCCCCGATCGCCCCTTCAACCGTCTTGGCCGGACTGACTCTCGGGAAAAGCTTTCGACGACCGACAAGACGCCCCCATAACTGTGAGTAACTGTCATTTACAGCCACGAGAAGAAACAGAAAGATAAAGGAATTTTGCCACAGGGCAGTCGGTTCGGCAAAAAGATGCGCCAGGCAGAGAACGATAAACGCGACGGAAACGATTAGGGCCTTTTTTGATACTTTCTTCTTCTTAAAATTTCCATACAGCTCGAAACCCGCAAGGACAACTATTAATCCCATAACCGCAATCGTTACCCAGAAACCCATATAGCATACAAAAATCATGCAGCCTACCACGCTCATATAAACGCTGTACTTAATCCAGTCGGAAATTCTGACTGACAATGACGTGTTGTGGAGATGGTGAATCAACACCATCAACAATCCACCCAGTGTAAAAAGCCCTGCCGCGATTATAAGTACTTTTGCAAACATATCATCCTCCTCTCATGGTGTCAGCAGCCTCACGGCCTTTGGATGAATGGAAATATCAAAATTACTCCCCTCGCATCCGATATTGCCGTCCCCGAAAAAACATAACCGCCGGTCGGTAACAATGGTAGCCATACTTGTACGATGCATACGAACATTGGGCATATTGACATGCCGTGCTGAGATTGTTCCGGCGACCGCCCGGGCATATTCTCTTAAACCTCGCCCGTCTTCAATCAGAAATAAATCAAAATAGCCGTCATTGTTGACTGCCTCGGGACAAACTCGAAACCTCCGTCCAAGCGCCGGCTGGTTGGCGACTATCAATGAGTGTATCTTGTGATTGAGGGAATAACAATTGCAGCTTATGCGGGTCGAGTTACTCCTGCCGATGCTGCGAATAAAAGCAACTATCAAACCCAAAACATATATCCTGTTTCCAACAACTTTTAACAGCCGGCGCAAAAACCTGAGCTTATTTGTACACAGAGTGGCATTTTTAACCGCATCGGCGGGTAACCCCAGCCCGCCGACGGTAATAAAGTGCCACCCATTGACACAGATACTGTCAATTGCGCATGTATTACCTCTTAGGATTATGTCGCAGGCTTTTTCGACATCGGCCGGTATCTTCATATATTCGGCCAGGTCATTGGCCGTTCCGGTCGGAATAATACCCACCGGAATCGGTGACGGTACCACCCCATTGATAACTTCATTGATTGTTCCGTCGCCGCCGACGGCTACGATTATATCAAATCGATCTTCAACCGCATGACTCGCAATCTCGACTGCATGTCCGGCCCTGGCAGTTCGGACATAGTCAACCTCATGACCGACAAATTTAGCCTTGAGTCGGGCAATAAGGTCCCTGTTTCTTCCCCGTCCTGATGCCTCATTTATGATGCATTTGATTTTCATGACTTGCCTGCTCCAATTGATTATCATGCAGCCTTTCTCGTTTTAATGGTGCGAGTCGAATTAAGCCAGCATCCCAGGACATTGCCGAGGTACTGCGACGGTTTTGGCGGATATATCCCGGAACCCGCCAGCGCCGCAAATGTGTTGGTGCAATCAAACCGGCGGCTGATAACGACATAAGGCTCAAAAACCTTAAGGATATTCATTATCTTTTTCAGTTTCCGTGGCAGGAAACGCGAGATCGTGTTAAAAACGGAATTCCTGACATAACGCGGCCTTTTTACCGAAACCGATCCATTTGTATTGTTGATATATTCCACCGCCTGTGTGACTATTTCGCCGATTGTCGGCTGGTTGTCATTTCCGGCGGTGATATGATAAATCCTGCCGTCAGCGTTAGATGTTTTGAACATGATGTGACATATCGCCGCAGCAACATAGTCGACCGGGACTATATCAAGTGCCGTTGTTGAATTGCATGGAATGACCGGCAGATTACCCTGGCAGATAAATCTCAACGGCGTGTATAGCACGTTGAAATTAACGAGCCGGCCTGTAGTTGAGTCACCGATGACAATGCTCGGACGAAATATTACAATCGGCAATTGTGGTATCAGGCTTTTGACGTACTGCTCGGCTTCCCATTTGGATCTTTCATAGTTGTTTGAAAATTGCGGCTTCTTGGGCATTTGATCTTCAAATACCAGCTTGACATTTCGACCGCAGACAAAAGCGGTACTGATATAGGCAAACTGCTTCAAACAGCCGTGCTCATACAACCGCTGAGCAAAAGCCGTAATATTGACAGTTCCTTGTATGTTCGTGGTGTAGGCTGTTTCGTAAGACTGATCGAATTTCGTTTCCGCCGCAGCGTGAATGATATGGGTTATTCCCGATTCGAAATTGCGGATTTGTTGTTCATTTAAACCAAGATTCGGCCTCGTGATATCGCCGCACGCAACTTCTATTCTTTCATCAAAATCAATCCCGTAATTATCCGGTGAAAGTTTTCTTATGGTGGCGACAAGCCTGTCATGGGCTTCGGTTTTGCTCTTGCCCCGCACAAGAAGAACCATTTTTGCGGAGGGATCAGTCCGAAGAATCTCGCAGACAATTTTCCCGCCGATATTGCCGGTCGCTCCGGTTATAAAAATTGTTCTTCTCATGGCGCTCACCTCTTTGCTTTTTTATTACTTTGGTAATTCATTATTGCAACCGCGATGCCGGGACAGAAAAGACCCGGGCTGTTCCGGCAAGCTGTTGTATTCTTGCAACTTACAATAACACCATGGAAAACCGACAAGTCTGATTTATGGTTATTAAATATCCATGAAATAAGCAGGTTACCATTGAAGCGGTCGTTTTTGCTGTTGCCTTCTTCAAGCTAAATGTCTATCATTTTGTTAGGTTTTCCATAAAACTTCAGAATCAACCAGGGATTTCATCGATGACGGAGGGCTCGCCTCAATTGAATTCGGACGAGGGTGACAGTACCCTGAATTCAGGGACGGTTATATCGCATTACCGCATTCTGCAGAAAATCGGCTCAGGCGGGATGGGTGATATTTATGCGGCGGAAGATATCGGCTTAAAGCGGCAGGTGGCTCTTAAATTTCTCCCGGCAGGTATGGCCGCTGATCAGGAAACCAGGCGGCGGTTTATCAGCGAGGCCCAGGCTGTTGCCTCACTTAATCACCCGAACATTATAACTATCTTTGAGGTCAACGAGTATCTGGGGCGGCCCTTTTTTGCCATGGAGCACATCGACGGCGTCCCTCTCGATCAATATGTCCGGAATGAAGAACCGCCTCTGACTCAAATAATTGATATAACGGTGCAGGTATGCCGGGGCCTGAAGGAAGCTCATAAAATCGGCATCATTCATCGCGATATCAAACCGGCCAATGTCATTATAGATACCTCGGGCCATGCAAAAATCCTTGATTTCGGTCTGGCGATAACACGAATAGATAAGGGTACGGCCGATCTGACTTCCGGAACTATGGCCTATATGTCGCCTGAAATGGTGCAGAGCGGAGAAATTACACCCGCCTCCGATCTGTTTTCGCTCGGGGTCATGATGTACGAAATGATTTCCGGGAAAAAGCCGTTTGCCGGAGAGTACGAGGCATCGCTGGCCTATGCCATTGTCAATGAGTCGCCGCCCTCTTTACGAGAACAGAAACCTGAAATTCCCGAGACAGTCATCAAAATCGTTGACCGTCTACTTGAAAAAAAATATGAGAACCGTTTTCAAAACGCCGATGACGTCATCAATGCATTACAATCCTTCGGTTCAATTGATGAACCCTATTGGATAGGAAAATCTGCCCGCCGCTCCCGCCGGACTTTCGTCGCATCAGCCATTATTATAATCACGGCGGCGGCGCTAATAGTCGCCTTCTGGGGAAAGATATGGAGGCATTCAACCCCGCCAAAGGTGCTGGCGGTTCTTCCCTTTGAGAATATGGGAGACAAGTCCGATGAGTACTTTGCCGACGGTATGACCGATGCCGTAACGACACACCTGGCCAAAATCGGCGAACTGGGAGTAATATCACGCACCAGCACCATGCAATACAAAAACACGGACAAGAATCTCAAGCAGATCGGTTTTGAACTCGGGGCTGAATATATCATAACCGGTACCATACAGTGGGACAAAAGTCACTCGCCTGAACGGGTTAAAATAAGCGCCAGCCTGCTGCGCACTACCGATGATACCTATCTCTGGACCGATTCCTATGAAAGAGTCATCGACAAAGTCTTTGCTCTTCAGTCCGAAATTGCCGAAAACGTTACCGATGCCCTGCATATCGCCGTCAGCCGGTCCGAGCTGCAGTCGATGCAGCGCCAGCCGACTCAAAATCTCGCTGCGTATGATTTTTATCTGCGAGGTAATGAATATTTCAATCGAAGCTGGGAAAAAGAGGATATTGAAATTGCCATCGGGTTGTACCAGAAAGCAATTGAACTCGATGCCGGATTCGCCTCGGCTTACGCCATGCTTTCGCGCGCCCACGGGAGTATGTATTCGGAGTTTTATGATCGAACGGAGTACCGCCATATGGAAGCAAGGAACAATGCCCTGCGGGCTCTGGAAATCGATCCCGATCTCGTCGAGGGGCACCTGGCTATGGGTTACTGTTATTACTGCGAGTTGAATTATCCTGAGGCGCTTCGGGAATTCGCGATAGTGCAGAAATTGCAGCCGAACAATCGTTATTTATACAATGCCATCGGTGCTGTGCAGAGAAGACAGGGCAACCTGAAGGAAGCCGTCCGCAATTTTTCCCGCGCCCTTGAGCTTGACCCCCTTTCATACCTGCGCGCTTTTGATGTCGCCGTGACGTACGGCCTGATGCGCCGGTATGACGAAGCCGGGGAATATCTCGATCGTACTATCATGCTGGCTCCCGACTGGCCGCTCCCATATGTGTACCGGGCATGGATTTATATTCTTCATGACGGCGATACGGCAGAGGCCCAAAAAACTATCAATGCCGCCTCCGGCTATGTCAATTTTTCTACATCGAATTATTATTGGTGGCTGGCACGCATTATTGATGATGATTATGCCGAGGTTCTTAAAACGACCGCCCCTGGGGCCGACACTGCCGCCTATTATCTACATTGCGCCCAGATGTACCGCCTGATGAATCTAACGGACAAAGAATATGCCTACTCCGATTCGGCCCGTGCCCTGCTTGAGGTAAAATTGCAGGACCGGCAGGAGGAAGCCAGGTACCACAGCTACCTGGGGCTGGCCTATGCCGGAATGAGACAGAAAGAACCGGCTATTCTTCATGGAAGAAAGGCGCTAGAGTTGCTGCCGACCAGCCGCGACGCCTTCGATGCCATATTTCTGGTAGTCAATCTGGCGGAGACTATGGTAATTTTCGGTGAATATGATGAGGCGATCAATCAGCTTGAGAATCTTCTCGCTATCCCCGGCTTTATCTCGGTGTCATATTTAAAGCTTGATCCCCTATGGAATCCGCTTCATGATAACCCCCGCTTTCAGGCCTTGCTGAAAAGCAGCGCTTGAGAAGACTTTTAAATTGTATCTGAATCAATTATCCGAGGCGATGCCGTAACGGCTAATCTTATCTTTTAACCCTTTGCGGGTGAGACCAAGTATTTTCGAGGTTCTGAGAATATTGCCGCCGGTTTCTTTGAGGGTCGCTGTGATTACTTCGCGTTCGACTTTTTCGATAATATCGCGCAACTGACCGCCGGGGCTGCCCCTCCCGATATCTCCCGAGACCGCTCCGAGAACTTCTGCGGACAGGTCGGTTATATCGATCATGCCGTCGGCGTCGCTCAGTACTGCCGCCCGTTCCAGTTCATTTTCGAGCTGCCTGACATTCCCGGGCCATGAGTAACGTACGAGCGTATCCAATGCCGCCGGTGAAACCGCCAGGTCATCCCGGCCAAGTTTGACTTTCAGCTTTCTGATGAAATGATGCACTAATAATTGTATATCTTCACGCCGTCTTGACAGCGGCGGCATTTCAACGGTAAAGGTATTGAGCCGATAGTACAGGTCACGCCGAAAATTACCGTGCTCGATCTCATCATTAAGATTCTTATTAGTGGCCGATATGATACGAACATTGACAAAATCCGTTTTGGTCGCGCCCACCGGCCGGATTTCACCCGTCTCGAGAACCCGCAATATCGCCACCTGTGTTGAAAGCGGTGCATCACCTATCTCATCCAGAAAGATCGTGCCGCCGTCAGCTTCTTTGAACAGTCCTTTCTTATCCCGGTCAGC
>JBFMFJ010000116.1:0-9492 GCA_040752235.1 Candidatus Zixiibacteriota bacterium
AGACTGGGATAAATCTCATAGCAATCTGTCTTTTTATAGATTTAATAATTATTGTAAAAAGCCTGTTCCCGACTATGTTGAGGCTGCCTCCACTATATATGGTAATTCCATTTCTGATCATACATGGATTTTGTCTTTATTTTAGCATAATGTGGCTTGGGAAAAATGTAATAAGAAAGGAAATCAGAAAAAAGGCCGATGCAATCATCGACTTTATCCTCGATGGCAAATTCACAATGCCTGAATCCACCAATTTTGATATGCAAAGACGAATCTTCAATACCATAGCATATTTTGTTTTGTCTTTTAGCCTTTTTATGTATTTTGGAGAGTAATGACCAAATATGCCATATATATAATTGCAGCTTTATTCTGCTCCGTCATTATGTACTTTCTTCAAATTGGGCTGGAACGACTTTTTAAAAGAAGAACGAAGACCAATAGAGCAAATTTGGATAGTAATGTTCATAATAAAGTTTTAACAAAAATCAGACCTTTGGTCCAAAGAATTGATTTAATTGAAATGCAAATAAATGAAATGACGAAAAGCCAAGCAATAATTCTAAAGGACATTCTTTTATTAAAAGATGCCAATAGTCGTGGGCAAGTAAAAGAGGGAATTATATCAGCTGCCCAAATTCAAAATAGGGCAATTAAAGACGACTTAGATGATGTCCATGAACGAATGAGAGAGGTAGAAATCAAGGAGAACATGGACGAATCCAGTTTCATGGACCATCCATATTATGGCGAAAGGGAAACCAGTACGTCTGCTGGAAAAATTACTTTTTCAAAAGAATCTGAAAATACCGATTTAATAGACTCAAAAATAAATAATAATATTTTGGCAACATTGGAACATGTACATAAAAGAATTAATCAAGCAGCTACCATACTAAATTCAGACGCTTTAGATATTTTAGATAACGGTAAAAGTAGTATTCCAGATGTACGCGAGCAAAGGCGAGGCTCTGAAATACAAAATAAACTGTGGGAGTCCTATTTAAGTTCACTCACAGATATGGAAAAGCATGTTATGACCTTAGCAATTCTAGAGAATCATTCATATGCTGAAATCAGTGAAATACTATCTATTCCCATTTCTTCTGTTGGGACAGTGATTCATGGGGCTATACTTAAGGCAAAAATTCATTCTAGGAAAAAAGGTATAATCAAAATCAAATCATAAGGTCATTTCACTCTCCACAGATTTCAATCTGAAAAATATCCCCCTAAAAGACATAACTAGGTGCAATCTTTCACCCTTAATAACAAAACACTGGGTATACTTATCTATTATTTACCAAGTTCAATGCCTTCCTGGCGTCGCTTTCGAGATCTTTCGGCAGACCGTCCTTGACGGCTTTTTGCAGATGCAGTTTTGCCTCAAATTTCATGGTATCCATCTTGACCATATTGATACCTGCATAATAATTGATAAGCGGGTTATTCGGATCGAGTTCCAGCGCCACCTTGAAACTGTTGTAAGCCAGTTTATATTTCTGCTGAGCGTAGTAAGCTCTGCCCAGGGTGTTGCGATGCCAGGCATTACCGCCGTCGTATGATATCGCTTTCATGGCCCAGTTGGCCGAGACATGGGGATTATCGCCTCGCAGAAGTCCCTGCAGGGCGATTCCGCCGACGGCATCGGAGGCGTACTGATCCATATCAACGACTTTTTGATAGATATCGACGGCATTATCTCTCTCTCCCCTGGCGGCCGCCAGATCGCCTTTCAAAACCAGGGCATCAATCCAGAGTGAATCCATCGATAGCGCCTTTTCCATATTCGATTCCGCTTTTTTCAAATCATTTCGGGATAGAAAATATTTCCCGACAATGGTATATGCGGCCGGATCATTCGGATTATTATCGAGACTCATTTGATAGTATTCTTCCGTCTTTTTTCTGTCACCCAGCTTAAGGGCGAAGCCGGCGGCGCGATAATATCGACTCAGATCCTCAGGTGCTAATTTAGTCAGTTGCTCGGCAAACAACATGCCTGAGTTGAATTCCCCCAGGGTATCATACAGGTCCAGTTTCTTTTCGGCGACACGCGGGTTATATGAAACGTATTCATCAAAACCGTTTATAATCGCCATCGCATCGGAGGGGCGGTTCTGCTTTTCCGCGGTCTTCACCAGTTCCAGAATAGCGTCGATATTCAATTTATCCATATCTATCGCCGCCATAGCCAGGTTACGGGCGATTTCAAGAGAATCGAGACGGTTGTATAAATAGGCCATGCGAGTCATAAAAGCCGGATTATTCTTTATAGTCGGCCGAATTACCTGAAGCAAATTGCGAAGCCGGTCACGATCGCTAACCATCATGCTGTAATAGCAGCCATTATATATAGCCTTGAAATCATTGGGAAGTGAATCGAGAAGAGCGTCGACAACCGGCTGGGCGTTTCGAAATTGACCGAGCTGGAAAAGAACATCGGTGAATTCCATGCGTAGGGCGACAAAGGCAATATTGGCCAGGGTATCGATCTGGGCCAGGGTGACCGCCGTTTCGAAATATCTTTCGGAAGCGAAATCATCACCGATTCTCATTCTCGTCCAGGAAAATCTACTCAGGACACTGGGCGATTTGGAATGATTGGGTACAATCATGCCATAGCTTTCATCAGATTTTACATATTTCCTCTGCTTCTGATAGTATTTGCTTTTCAAATCCCAGTACACATTCGAGGCGGGGAAATTTTTCAGGTAGGGCGCCATCAGGTTATCGGCGCGACGGAAATAATTCATATCAATAAAAGCATCGGCAATTCCGGCATTGTAGTAATAGTCATTCGGCGACAGAGCGACTCCCTTTTCATAATAAACCATGGCTGAATCGAATAATCCCATTTCTCTGAAAAAGTCTCCGGCGCTGCGATAAAGCCCGGGTGACGGTTCCGCCGTACTGACGGCCTCATGACATTTGGCTATTCCTTCACCGAAGAGACCGGAGTGGATATCGCAGCGAGCCCTGAGCATCATAAGCTGAGGATTCCCCGGCTTTTCTGACAGGGCCTCATCCAGTCCCTTAACGGCGTCCTCAATCTTTCCGGCAGCAATCATGGCTTCGGCCTCTATGGCCGCCGCACTGTCGATTTCACCACCGGCATCACGGTAAAGAGAGGCGAAGAAGAAAGCTAACTCGGGCCGATCGACTTTCAGACTCAGCCTGGCGCTCATCAGGAGGGCGGGAGTGAATTCGGGGTCTTTTCGGATAATACGACTGCAGGCGTCAAGGGCTTCATAGTGGAAACCTTCTTTCTCATAGTAGGTGGCCATACCGAAACGGGCATAGGCGGCATCGGGATAATTATTCGCGGCTTCCTGTAATATTTCCAGGGCCCTGGCTGTCTCCCCCGCAAGTAATGCCTTTAGTCCCTTTTCATATTGTGATTTTCCGACCTGGCCGGATCCGGAGCAGGAAATCAGAAAGAACATAAGCGTTAACATTGCGATAGCAATCTTCTTCATAACCTCATCCTTTATTAATTTCAAAAATAATTGCTTCCCAAGATACAAATTTCATAATCCTTAAGCAAATATTATGCGAGTCTTTAAAAATTTGGTTGTTTTGACAATGTTCAAGCATATATATTATATATGCCTATGAACAAACTGAGTTCGACAAATCTGATAAAAAAATATAAGGGGCGAGCCGTAGTTAATGGTGTTTCCGTCGAAGTAAATCCCGGCGAGGTGGTCGGTTTGCTTGGTCCCAATGGCGCCGGCAAAACAACCACTTTTTATATGATAATCGGCTTTATTCGTCCCAATGCCGGAAATGTGAATATAGGCGAAAAAGACATTACCAGGCTTCCCATGTACAAACGGGCCCGAATGGGTATAGGCTATCTGGCACAGGAAACATCGGTCTTCAAAAAATTGACGGTGGAGCAAAATATTAAGGCGATACTCCAGATGCATGGAATGTCGCGTAAAGAGCGGGCCCGGCGGCTGGAATCACTTCTCGAACAGCTTGATATCAAACACCTTAGGAAACATAAGGCATATACCCTGTCGGGCGGTGAAAGACGCCGCGTGGAAATAACCAGGGTGCTGGTAACCGAGCCGCAATTTATACTGCTGGATGAGCCTTTTGCGGGTATCGATCCGATAGCTGTGGAAGATATACAACGAATTATATCCCGGTTGACCGAGCGCGGTCTGGGCGTCCTGATAACCGATCATAATGTCAGGGAGACTCTATCTATCTGCGATCGTGCGTATATAATGTGTGACGGTAAGATTTTGAAGGCCGGAACCTCACAGTTCCTGGCAGAGGACCCTGAGGCCAGAAAAATATATTTAGGGGAGAAATTTAAGCTGGACTAAATGTAATTTCTGAACAATCTTTGTAAAATATATAGAGAGATGAATTTGGATATAAGTCAATTCTAAATATGGCGGAACAATAGACCGATAATATGACTATGAAGAATGACAGGCGGCTTAAAAGGATAAACTCTATTAAAACAATGGCTTACAAATGAAACTCGGTTTACAACTAAGACTTAAGCAGACGCTGGCCCCCCAGCTTATCCAATCATTGAAAATGCTCCAGATGCCCATCCTGAAACTGGAGCAAACCCTGAGACATGAGCTGTCTGTTAATCCAATGCTGGAAGAAGTTGAGCCCGAGCTCACACAAGAACAGGCTGAAAGCCCGGATGAGATCAATCTCAAGGAAAGCGAAGAAAAAATCGATCCGCAACTGGATAAAATCGACTGGGAAAGCTGGAGTGTCAACGAGTTTGATGAGTACAAGGTCAAGAATATTGTAGCCGCCGAGGAGGAACCATACGAACGAGTTCCTATCACCGAAAAATCTCTTTATGATCACCTGGCCGAACAATTGTCATTTCTCAAACTTGATGAAGAAGAACAATTGATCGGCGAATATATAATCGGTAATATTTCACCTAAAGGCTACCTGGTGATTCCTCCGGAGGAAATGGCGGAAGAGCTGGAATTACCGGTTGAGGGAATCGAAAAAATATTGAAAATGATACAGCGCTTTGACCCGACCGGAGTTGGCTCTCGCAATCTTCGAGAGTCGCTGTTAGTTCAACTCGAGGACAAGGGTTACAAGGACTCAATCGCCTACCGTGTTGTGGATCAATATGTTAATGAGTTGGACAAGAAATCGATTTTGCAGATTTCCAGGTCAATGGGTCTCCCCTTCGAGAAAGTCCAGCAGGCAATGGACCTGATTAAGACATTATCGCCATATCCGGCTCACGGCGGTTTTGAATCGTCGGCAATGCCCATTATTCCCGACCTGATCGTGGAAAAGATCGGGGATGAATACATAATATATCACAATGACCGTAATACACCCCATTTGAGAATCAATCCCGGATATCGCCAATTGCTCAAGGCGGGCAATAAAACATCAAAAGACACCAAAAAATATGTCCGGGAGAAGCTGGAACAGGCCCGCTGGCTGCTGAATTCCATCAACCAGCGCCGATCCACCATGATTCGGGTGATGGAAGCGATTGTCGAAGAGCAGAATGACTTTTTCGAGAAAGGCCCGGCCTTTCTGAAGCCGCTGATTATGGAGGATATCGCTCGTAAAGTCGAGATGAATGTTGCCACAATCAGCCGTGTGTCCAATGGAAAATATGTTCAGACACCTCAGGGAGTCTATGAAATAAAGTACTTTTTCAATTCCGGCATTGCCAATGAAGACGGCAATGAATTGTCGAAGAGACATGTCAAAAACAAAATCGAGGAAATCATAAGGGGCGAGGATCCTGAAAAGCCGTTATCTGACCAGGAGATATTCCAGAAACTCCACGAGGAGGGTATCAAGCTGGCCAGACGTACGGTAACAAAGTATCGTGAAGAGTCAAAAATACTGCCGGCCAGATTTCGCAAGCGAAAGGCTTGAGCACTTGATTATAAATTCTCATTTATATTTCTGCTCGCCGCCTATCGGCGGAGATATGGATTCGTATAACATAGGAGGCTATTATTCCAATGGATCGAAATCTCGCCTTAGAAATCGTTAGGGTTACGGAAGCGGCGGCTCTCGCCAGTGCCGAATGGGTCGGGCGCGGCGATGGTAAAGGGGCTGATCGGGCTGCAGTAGGCGCCATGCGCGAATGTCTGGAAGGTATCTCATTTAAAGGAACGGTTGTTATCGGCGAAGGGGAACGCGATGAGGCCCCGATGCTGTACATTGGTGAAAAGGTCGGTAACGGCGAGTTGCCCGAAGTCGATATCGCCGTTGATCCTCTTGAATGCACCAATTCGGTGGCTTATGGCCGGCCGAATGCCCTGGCCGTCATAGCTATCGCTCCCAAAGGCAAACTTTTGCATGCCCCCGACACATACATGGAAAAAATCGCGGCCGGGCCTGAAGCGGCCGATGCGATTGATCTGAATCTGTCTCCGGAAGAAAATATCGGGCGGGTTGCCGAATGTCTGGGATACAAGATCCCCGAAATGACTATTGTCATTCTCGATCGTGAACGCCATGAACAACTTATCGAGCGAGTGAGAAAAACCGGTGCCCGGATCAATCTTATTCCGGATGGCGACGTTTCATCGGCAATCGCAGCCGCCATGCCGGAAACGGGCGTCAATATGCTGATGGGGATCGGCGGGGCTCCCGAAGGCGTCCTGGCGGCGGCGGCTCTCAGGTGTATCGGCGGAGCCATGCAGGGGCGGCTGGTCCCTCGAAACCAGGAAGAGCGCGATCGCGCCCGCAGGATGGGAATACAGGATATCGACAAAATTTTCACGCTAAACGAACTGGCCCAGGGGGAGGATATCATGTTTGCCGCCACCGGCGTCACCAACGGCGACTTGCTGAAAGGTGTTCTCTTCCGCAAGGACGGCGCGACCACCTATTCCCTGGTGCTGAGGCAACGCTCCGGAACCCGGAGAATAATAGAATCCGAACATTATTTCAAAGAAGGCCACCCGGTCAGAATCTTGGACCAATAGAAAGGAGTAGAGAAATGAATATCGAAATTACTGCGAGACATTTTGACTTGACTCCCGAGTTGAAAGAGCATGTCGAAAAGGAGGTCGCCGGGCTTACAAGGTACTTTGAAAATATTATCTATTCCGAAGTCATTCTCGATGTCGAAAAATACCGCCAGACGGCGGAAATAAAAGCCAGAGTATATAAAGATGTAATTACGGGCAAAGCTGATTCGGACGATATGTATGCATCGATCGAAATGGCCATTGACAAGGTTAAGAGCCAGTTGAAAAAATACAAGGAGAAACTGAAGGCGCGGCGTCCCGATGAAATAATCGAAACGGTCGAGCGGGCCACCAAACCGGAAACCGATGTCGATGCCGTCGATATGTAATTAGAATAGGCTATAGAATTACAAGGACTCCCGCGAACAGCGGGAGTTTTTTATTAATAAAACTCTCTTACTTGGAATATGACAGCTCAAAACGTGTCAGGCAGACGGAGGCGCAATCCTCGTTCTGGTTACCCCAGGCGTATAACTCGATGGCCAGCTGATGCCCCGCAATATCAATATTCGGAATATTGATTGTCCTCGTGACGGAAAAATTGCCTGTCTGGACGGCGGCATTTTCAGTATAAATGGACTCGCCGTCAACTACGTAGCCGATCACAAGAGTGGCATCGAACAGAGTTGCCTCAAGCGACCAGGCCACATTATCGGCGTCGGCGGGAATGCTGACCGGATTGGCCATTGTCATCAAACCGAAGCCGTCGATTTCGCATGAATTGTAATAATAACACTGGTCGTCGGAGTTTATCAGCCAGCCTTTCCAGAAAACAAGATCCCCAAAAATCCACTCTTCCGGTTTGGTAATCCCGACCGATAAAAACAGAGCATTCTTAACATGGCCATGAAGCTCAATGGTCGTGTCAGTTACGATTTTGACGGCGAAAGTATCCGAGAGTACTGTGTAATTCGGATTGCCCATATCTTCGACGGCAAAAAACCGGCTGCCGGGAGGAACATTTTGTATTTCGAAATGACCCGACTGATCGGTGGTATTATTCAGCAAGGTGGGTGTTCCGTCATCATTAAGAATCGTGACCTTGACATTTTCGAGACCAACCTCGTTATAAGCAAGAAGCACGCCATCGACAGTACTGGTAAGGTCCGCACATTCAATAAAAACATCGTGAGTCAGGCCGGTATCAATTGTCAATTGCTCTGACTGATAGGCGCATCCTTCCCTGGAAACCTCCAGCGTGAACGGACCCGGCGAAAGATGCTTAATTTCATAGGCGCCGCTGAAGCTGCTCGTATCAACCAGCTTTCCGACGGAAACAATGGCACTCGGGATGGGAATGTACGTATCCTGATAATAAATATGCCCGGAAACGGTCTCCCCTTCGATTAATGGTATCCATATACCGGTATCGTTGCCTGCCAGCCCATCGGATACTTCCAGCATTACCTGCAGTTGCATCCCGCCCGTCAGAACAGGTGTTACAGTCAGCGTGCAAAGAGCGGCGAGAGTATCAGAAAAACGACCCGCTTTGGGGTAAGTGGACCACTTAAGGCTGATACTGTCCCCGTCAGGATCCGTCACATATGCGGCCAGGACGACATCGGAGCCGGGATGAACGGAAGCAGGATTTGTGATTATGGAATCTATTAATGGCGGGCTGTTTTCAGGACCGGAGCTGTTTTCCGAACAGCCGAACATAAGCAATACGGCGCCAGCCAAAATGGTCATGATCAGGCCAGGCAGCTTAAAGTGCAGTATCGACAAATATGGCATATGTCTCTTTGTCATTTTAGGCCGGAATATACATCAAGCAATAAGAATTGTCAAAGGCTCATAAGCTTAAGAAGATTAAAATCATTATCTCAAAAAATATATCCGGCAGTGGGGAGAACAGGAATATAGAACCACCACTGCCGGTTTTTCAGGACTTCGCTGAAAAGGAGTAATTGTCCGACTTTTTTGGTGTCAATTTGTTTCGTTTTTATATACCACGGTATTGGCGATTTATTCAAAATCGACTTCATTTCGAGACAAATAAGATTTTTTGAATTGACTTTGGGCTCAAATGAACTCAAATTTGGGTGCGAAATTTTAACGAATACCACTTCGAGGAAAAAATGTCGATTAAAAAAGCTTTTGGTGTATTTTTGTTTTTTTCTGCCATTCTGGCCTGCAGTAAGCCGCCGGAGGGAGAGTTTACCGCCAATATGGAGGTCAGCGATAATGAACGGACGATCATTACCAAAATATATGTCGCCGATTCCCTTTATCGAATGGAGCAGGAACAGGGGGACGAGAAAATTATCGTCATTGTGGACGAGCGCAGCAAAATAACGCGCGCCCTGGTGCCTTCACGCAAGGAGTATCTTGAAGTCTCCTCCACCGATCCGATCAGCCTTACCAATGATCCCTTCCAGGGCCTGAAATTCACCATGACCATTGCCGAACAGAGCGAACTTAAGCCGGATATCATCAACGGCTATAAATGCGACGGGTATATATTGAAAAAGGACGGCAAAGAACT
>JBFMFJ010000117.1:0-9492 GCA_040752235.1 Candidatus Zixiibacteriota bacterium
GAATTTCTCTTCCCATTTTTTCCTGAGGGCGGCATTGAGTTTTATTTCAATGTCTTTCGGAAGTCTTTCTTTCTTGCCCTCACGGCACAGGACAACAGTCTGTTTGAGGGCGTCCACCATAAGCCGGCAATTATTGCATTCGCTCAAATGTTCCTCAAGCCGGGCGCAGAGGGTTTTTTCCAGTTCGCCATCTATATAATCAGCGATTTGCTGTATATGTTTGCTACACCCTTTCATTGCTTTTCTCCCGGAAAATATTGTCCAGCTTCTCCTTTAAAGCAAGCCTTGCACGCAAAATTCTCGATTTCGTTGCTGGAAGCGACAATTTAAGAATTCTGGCCACATCCTTGACCGGCAAATCTTCCACATATCGTAAAGTAAAAGGAACACTGTATTTTAGCGGCAGTTCGGACAGCGAGGATTCAATAATATCATTCAGTTGTTTGCGCTCAAATAATTGATGCGGGTCGCCCCAATCGAATAATTCCGAATTTGACGGATCGGAATGCGAATTCGGCAAATACTCCTCAAGCGGCTTTAGAGCAGCTCGTTTTCGCTCTCCGGCATGAGCCCGAATATTATTCAGGGCAATCGAATACAACCAGGTCCCGAAAGAGGCCTCCATACGGAATTTATCAATAGCATCAATTGCCTTCATAAGTGTTTCCTGAACAATATCTTCGGCGTCTTCCCGGTTCCCCGCAAGTTTCAGGGCAAGACGATAAATTTTGTCCTTGTGACCCTCTATTAAAACGCTAAAGGCTTCAAAATCACCGCTTTGAGCCCGTTTTATTAATTCCTTTTCATTCATTAGAGTGGAATTTACTCAAAATGATTCATAAAAACAAGCCTCGTTTGTCGATTTCACAAATGGCCGCGGCGCAATTAAATTGAATCCCTTACTTGCTGAGGCTGAGGGAAATAACCTGCCGGGACAATACTGGCTAATAGTATCTATGTTTAGTAAAGACCGGTCTGAAAGGCTCTGCTTTGTGGAATTATACTGGAGGCGGTACTCTTTTGGTCAGTTGACACCGGCCATTCGTAGAATAGCTGGAGCGCTATTTGCCCAACTTTATCATTGACAAAATTCCAACAATTCTTAATATTTAATTAAAGAGGTAAAGTCTCGCTGGTCTTGGTATCTGGCAACTTGAGTAATAAAAAGACACTTTTATACCGCCGAAATTAAAATCTGATATATATCTTCTTTTTATGCAATGACTTTCAATTATTTATAGAATAGACCGATTGAAATAAAAAACTTGGAAACAGGTAGAGGAAGGGAGGTGGAAAAAACACTTCAGTAAAAGGACTGGTTGATTCTTTGATTGTCTCAGCGAGGAATCCATTTCCATAAGAATCAGCCATTTGAGGTTTCAAGGCAAATGGATAACGAATTTGAAAGGAGCAAATATGTCACGGAAATTATCGGCGACTATCTTTATCTCCTTGTTGCTTGTAGCATTTCTGGCTATCAACGCATCCGCCTCGCAAACAGCCGATAACAATGTATGGAAGTACCGGGAGTACATAGAAAAGAATTCCAAAACCAGACTTGCCGGAGCCGAGCGGGCAATTGATTATGTAGCCATGCCGGGCGGTGCCAATACGGCCCCTCTTGGCTTTGACGAAATAAATTCGGCGTCTCCCGGCATAAGCGTCGGCATCACAACCCACGACTTTCAGCATAATGGCCGGACCAATCGCCAGGTTGACTGGCGCGGCACCCAGGTCGTACATTTGATCTGGTTCAAGCAGACTGACTTTATCGCCGGCGGTGACGGCGGAACCGGTTACGAAGCCTTCGATCCTGTTTATGGCAGCTTCGTATTTCAGGGTACCGGGGGCGGCTGCGATATTCATCCCCGCCTCGGAAGCGGCACCAATTTTTCAGGCTATATCGCCCTTGAGGTCGATACTGAAGGTAAAGCGGTAATTGCCAACCATCATGACGAAGGTGCCGGTTATGCATCGACGGTCTGGTATGATTTCGACGCCGTCAACTGCTTCTTTTCGCCTTACAAGAGAAGACTTCCTGATTCACTTATGAAGTACGGCGTTCCGCCCGATCAAATCACTTCGGGCGAATTTAGATTCATCTGGCCCGATATGGCGTACCATGTTTACGATGGTGATACGGTTACCCACGTCTTCGCAATGCAACTGGAAAATGAAATCGATGAATCTTTCGTTCATTACTTCCGCAGAGTCGGTTCCGATACGCTTGGAAACTGGGATTATCCGTCGATGCTGGTGGATACCATTCCCTGTATTTCGCAGGTCGTGGTTGCTTCCCGCAACAGCGCCAAGGTGGCTCTGGTCTGGATGGCGCCTCCCGGAGCCTACCCGGGCGACCCCGAATCATGGGATCGTGACTGGCTTGATCCCGGCCTTGGCGTCAACCAGCGCACCAACGATGTTTACATGATGATGTCCTATAACATGGGAGCGTCATGGAATCCCAAACAGAATATCAGTGCTTACGACTCCACCACCGGCGGCTATCTTGGCCATAGCGATATCTCGGCCCTGATCGATACGCAGGATAGACTGCATATTCTCTGGGATGCCCGTGTTATCGCTCCGCCGGATCCTGACGTCGGCGGGCTTGGAGCATACACTTATTTCTGGGGTTCGCGGTTGCTGCACTGGGATGAATTCAATAGTGAGATTCGCACCGTAAAAGACGCCAACTGGAATATTGCGGATGAGACCATCAACGACAGTACCTGTACCGGCGGTGCCTGGAATGAAATGAGTATCGTAAAACCTCAGATCGCCGAATGCGACGGCAAGTTTTACGCGCTGTTCGTCCAGTTCCTGGATCTCGAAAACGGCATCTATATTGACTGTGCCGCCCTGCGCTGGCAGGGAGCCGGCTATCGCGGCACCGCCAATGGTGAACTTTATATCGCCGTTTCCGACAACGGCGGCTACAACTGGGATATCGCCAGAAACCTGACTAATACATATACTCCTCTTTGCGACACCAGCGGCACTCCCTATGAATGCGAGTCGGATCATTGGCCGGCCATATCCCGTTTCGGGATGCAGGTCTTTGAAACTGATGATTTCGACATCGTTCCCATCGTGGATCCGTCGGGAGATTACGCGGGAGACATGTATCTCGATGTTCTCTATGTGAATGACAAATTCCCCGGCTCCTGCCAGCAGGATGCCGCGATCTGGACGACCAACCCTGTCAAGTGGTTCCGTGTCCCCTGCGTCGAGCCGGTTCCCAACCCGGTTATAGTGATTTATCCGAGAGAAATCACACAGCCGACATGGGTCAAGCCGGGAGAGACAATCACGGAAACGATAACGCTGGAAAATGTCGGAAATGCCGAATTGCACGTGACTTCCATATCCACGGTTGAGACAAACGGCGATGCGGGATGGCTCGATGTCAGCAATTACGGCCCGGTGACAATCTCGCATCTGACTCCGAACTCAATGCAGTTTACTCTCTACTTGAATGCCGGCGGGACCATTCAAACCGGACCGGCTGTCGTCACGGGGTATGTGCAGATTGAATCCGATGCCGCCAATGGCACCGGATATATACCTGTCGAATTAATTGTGGCCGACACCGTTATGTTCCCCGAGGAGATGGATATTCGCACCGTCTGCAAACGGCTCATATTCAGCAATGCTGGTAATATCGGAAGCGGCGGCGGCTATGACGGCAACGGCGGGTATAACATGGGCTTCTTCGACGATTGCGATACGACCAATAACGTCTCGGGTGCGGATGATCAGGCCAATGTCTATCTGTATAGCGGCAGTCCTTTCATCTGTTATATTGACGGTTCCGACACCATAATGAACTATTATATGTTCGATGCCACCTGGCTGAGTGATGATGGTTTCCGTCCAATTGAAAGCCCCCACGCGGATTCGACGACTTACCCTGATTATCAGTACGGTTATTCCGGGCAATTCCTTTCCAACGACTCCAATATCATGCTGGAATGCGAATATTTCGCGCCAAAACATTCTGATTCATGCAGCTTTATAGTCATGAAACAGCGGATTATGAATATCTCCGACAAAACATTTAACAATGTTTTCTATGGCGATGCCATCGACTGGGATATTCCGTCCGATTCCGGAAGCGAAAACGGTTCCGATTTCGACGCGACTCGGAAGCTGATGTATTGCTACGGCGCCGAATACGACGCGGATAGTATCGAGAACAATGACTGCGTTCTGGCCGATGATCGGCTGGGCGGTCTGGCCTTCTACGGCGGATTCAAACTGCCGCATACCAATGAAGTGAACGACAGATATACCGTTCCTCGGGCTATGTGGACCAGAATGAACGCCGACTACGTATATCCGATGGGCGGATTTGTCCCGAGCCAGCTGTACCAACTGATGACAAGTATTACCGGAT
Organism: Candidatus Zixiibacteriota bacterium; assembly: GCA_040752235.1. GTDB lineage: Bacteria > Zixibacteria > MSB-5A5 > GN15 > PGXB01 > PGXB01. Next base: position 4,400 of record JBFMFJ010000117.1, read on the forward strand.
ATTCAGTCTGGACGGCCACCAATCAGACCTATGAGGATTCACTGTACCAGGATCTCCACATGATCTCGGTATTTACTCAGAGAACGCTGAATCCCGGCGACACCATGGTATTTGTCAAAATCCTTTCGACCTCGAATACCGGTTTAATGACTCTCCAGATGAATGTTGACAAGGCCAGAATGTGGATCATGGCGCGCCCGGATATCTTCACATGGCCTGAAGTGGTGATTACCTGCTGCTGCGACAAACCCGGAGATTCCAATAATAACGGTTCGGTCAACATCCTTGATGTTACCTATACCATCTCATATCTGTACAAGTCAGGTCCGCCACCGCCGTGTCCTGCCGAAGCTGATGCCAATGGAAACTGTTCCGTCAATATTCTTGATGTTACTTATACTATCTCATATCTCTATAAGTCAGGTCCGGCACCGAAATGCCCGCCTTCGGACTGCCCCTTGTGCAATCCATAATCTGGCGTCACGGATATAAAATAGAGAAGCCGCTTTGACAGCGGCTTCTCTCTTGTACTTGTTTTATATAAAATAACTGCGCTTAGACCTTTACATACCGCCATTGCCCGCGGCGGAAATACATATACAAACCGGAAACGGCAATCATCGATGAAACATTTATCGCCCACCAGACCGATTCCTGATTCAGATTGAATATCTGGGTCAGGATATAGATTGCCGGAATTTGCAGCAGCCAGGCATTTCCGGCATTGGTTATCATGGCGGGCACATTCAATCCGACACCGGCATAAATCTGCTCAATCATTATCAGAGCGCCGATGAACGGAAATCCGAAGGCAAATACCCTGAGAAGCGTCGCGCCATGTTCTACCGTCTCAGTTAAATCGAAATATAACGACATAATCGCTCCCCCGAAGAAATAAACCAGTAATCCCGCCGCCGTCATGATGCCGATTCCCAAAAGCACGGCCTGATTGGCGGTTTTCCTGGCTCTCTCTTTCTTCTCCCCGCCAAGATTATGCCCGATCAGTGCCGCCAGCCCCAGACCGATTCCAACCAGGATCGAAATACCAATGGCCGATATCTGCATACCGACGCCATATGCAGCCACCACCGAATTGCCGAAAATGGCTATCATGGGCATAAGAATAAAGCGCGCGCCGGAATAGGACATTTCCCCTATCCATGACGGGACACCGATTTTGACGATCTGAATCATCGTTTTAAAGGACATCGGGATCCTGCTCTTCAAATGAAGCGAAACATTGGTGACGCCCGTATATAAAATCCCCCAGCCGATTAGAAATGTCAGCGTATAAGATGTAACCGAGGCTACGGCTGCACCCATTACGCCCAGCTTGGGGAATCCAAGGTAACCGAATATAAAAAGCGGATCCAGAATCAAATTCATGACGGTTGAACCCAGCATTATTCCCATGGCCAGATTCGGATTGGCAATTCCGCGCATGGCAGTATAAACCGAATAGGTAACGTACGTGAAGCCCATGCCGAGGAAAATAACGCGGCCGTACTCGATTCCAAGCCTGAGGGTTTCATCGCGGGCGCCGCCTATGTAAACCAGCTCATCAATAAAGAAATATCCGACCAGCCCGAGCGCCATCCCGCTCAGCCATTTGAGCAAAAATGTCTCCTTGATAGCCGTCTCGGTTGCATCATAGTTCTTTTCGCCGTAACGGCGCGAAATAATGGCCACCGAACCGGTTCCAATCAGGCTGTTGAAAGAGAAGAAAACCCAGGCAATATTCGAATAAATCGTCACAGCCGCAACGGCCGTTTCGCGTTCCGGAAGGTGCGAGACCCAGTACATATCGATCATATAATAAATATGGCTGGCCAGAAAACCGATCATCGATGGCACACCCATTTTTAATATGGATTGTATGATTGAGCCTTCGGTAAAATCCGCTCTCTTTTTTTCCGGTATTGTCGCCATGATTTTCGCTTATCAAAATTAGTATTTTATATACATAATTTCGGGCGCTCTTGTTTCGATTATTTTACTAACTGAGGTATTGTCAATGGGCCGTGCGGCATCACCGCCACCCGGGGTCGATACCCGGGCTGGGCAATTTCATCGGCCAAGGCCGAGCGGATATCATTTACCTTGATCATCCCGCATTTTTCGACCTGTGCGGCGTCGAGCGAGGTATAAATTTTGACCTTCATTTTCTCCAGGATAATGACCAGTTTCTGGGCCTGCCAGCGATCCATTAATTTGAATTCCCTCTTGCTCATCATAGCGAGCAGCGATCTGGGATCCGGCCGGGATTCCATAATTTCCGCGAAATTTCCGTCATCCGGTATACCCCGGCTGCATTCGGAGGCGATAATTATCGTTCCCCCCTCTTCAGTAATCAGAGAGGCTGCGGCAATTCCTTTGACCGTCTGATACAGATTCTGATCCAGCGGATGACCTGCATTAGAGGTTACGACTATCGGAAATTTCCGGCCAATCCGTACTATTGCCGTTTCGGCAGCACTCTGACATCCCAGCCGGTGCGCTTCAATATAATGACCCGCAAAAATCCGGGAAATCTCTTTTTGACTGTTCAATATCACATTAATTAAAAAATCCGGCGGGGCCAGGCCCGTCACTTCTCTGGCAGCCATTTGCTGCGGATTATCCTCAAGAATACCATAATCCGATTTTGGATGACCTATAATATCAAATGAATGGAAGGCATCAATTGTTTCCAGGCCGCAGACGGCCGGGCATATTCCCTTGGCGCCGCCCGAAAATCCCGCAAAGAAATGCGGTTCGATAAAACCAAGGACTATCCTCTTGCGGGCCTTTGTATATATTTCATTCATATGAACCGGGATGCCATGCGATGTTGCGCCGAGAAATTCCAGCATCCCCTGATCGGCGGCATTATGGCACACAACCCGGCAATCATTGATAATCTCCTGACCCAAAAGCTCAACCAGTTCATTCCGGCGATGCGGTCTATGCGTACCGGTACCGACCAGAATCGTTACTTTTGCGGGATCCAGACGACAAAAATCTATAATGGCGCGGATCAAAAATTTATTGGGAACCGGGCGGGTGCCGTCGGCAGTGACAATGACAAGTTCGTCATTCGGCAGGATAATCCTGTCAAGCGGCATCGATTCAAAAGGATGAGATACCGATTCAACAAAATCATTAATCGGATTCTCCAGTGCCGGGAGATCCCTGGGCTCAATAATGTCCCAATCTGCCAGCCCGGGATCAAGATCGATCGTGACTCCGGTGCGTCCATAGTCAAGCCGAATCGTATTCATTCCTGCCGTCATGGAGTAAATATACTCAATTCGGAATAAAATACCAGAAGGGCGAATCAATTAAAAAAGGTAATCAGGATGGCTATCCAGATTATCGCAATTGATATAATTCCGGGCGGCTTGTCCTTCGCGGCTATCAGGGCAATTGCGGAAAATATCAGCGCAATTCCCAGGCGGGCGGTCAATTTGGTAAGAAAGTGTATTCTGAGGGCATCACCAAGTAATATGACTCCCGCCAGCACCAGAGACAAATAAATCAGCCAGAGAACATTATTGCCTGATTTTCCATTACTCATGATCGTATTCCTTCAGGAAATTCTCAATACCCTTTCGGATAGCCCGGGCGGTCATACTTTGGAATTTCTCGGTCTTTAATAGCGCTTCATATTCCGGAAGAATTATAAAGGCGCACTCCACTAGAACCGCCGGGTACTGCGTGGGTCTGTTGACAGCCAGGTTGCCATAATAAAGGCCGTAGTCATTTAATCCGGTTTCTTCAAGTAATTCTTTCTGTATTGACCGGGCCAGATCAATTGAGTGCGGATGATAGTAGTAAGTGGACACGCCGTTATTGGCAAATGGATTTACGCCATCGGGAAGAGCATTGTTATGAATCGAAATATACAGGTCGGCATCGGCGGCCATGGCAATCTGGGGGCGATCATATAGCGATACGGCGCTCATATCGCTGCGGGTCATGATAACCCTGGCCCCTTTGCTCTCGAGTTCTTTCTTCAGCGCCAGTGCAATATTGAGATTTGCGACCGATTCCGTTAATCCTGTCGGGCCCACCGCGCCGACATCAGGCGAATGCCCGGGATCAACAATAATTATTTTATCTCTCAATCGTTCAATATGTTGCGGACATCTATTAATCTGTAACTTTAAAGTGCTGCCGGCATAAAAAACATCATATCCCCACGCCGGCCTATTAAAGTATAACTTCAAACAATATAAGTCAGGTTCTATTTGTGACCATTGAGCCAGCCGAAGCAGATTATCTCCAAAATCATACCTAATCCAGTCCGTATCTGAGATCACACCATATATATACAAATTCAATATATTGCCTTCTTCCTCCTCGGCACGGAAAACATGTTTGGCGGTTAATGGCAACTCAATCGTCAGGTGGTTTGAATCGGATCGACTCCGTATCGCCTTAAGGTAGGACTTTGGCGGCGGCCAGCCCGGATCAAGAAAGCGGATTGATTTTTGATCAACCCAGCCAAACTGATTTTGCGACAATTTCAATTTAATCCACTCCCCTTCCCGGCCTGTTGCCAGCGCCTGGACTCCCTTGGGCTGAAATATTGTCAGGTAGCCCTTGCGGGGGCCGACCCGGACAATTTGAACCGAATCGGTGAACAAGACCGTTCGGGGAAATTCTTTTGGATTGATTTTCACGAAAACCAGTGAACTGTCTTTGCACTCCCGGTCAGGATTTTTAAGCAATTCCAGCGATAAAAAGTCAAATTCGCCAAAAGGATGATTGACCAGCCTTTCAATCATGCGATCAAGATTCGGGGATTTAAGATGGTAATATATCCGGCTGGAATCAGGCAGTGATCTTCCGTCTATGTTCAGAAATCCGGAATAATATCCCCGGATTTTAAGCGATTCCGGAACCGCTCCCGCTCCAAATACCGATTCACCCCAATATGGCTGAATTCTCGGCGGCATTTCGGCCATGGGAACCGAGTCGATAGAGCCTGGTTTGGAGACAGTGGCATCCCATCGGGGCGTTCCCAGGATTTCAACGGTGAGCATATCCCCGCCGGCAAGCGACAGATTCCCCACGAAATTGTTTTTATCGATAATTTTCAGGCTGTCGTA
>JBFMFJ010000118.1:0-9459 GCA_040752235.1 Candidatus Zixiibacteriota bacterium
CGGTTATCTTCAATTCGATAGACGCCGTAAATCCTGAAATAATTATCCGGCCATCTCAGCCGCCGGCCGACTCTGACCGATCCGCCCCGGCTTCCTTCGGTGTAATCTGAGTACCAGACACGGTTGGTGTAATACAGCTCACCCCCCAGCAGGGTCGGCGTCGAAAACGCCCATGGTTCGGTAAATGACAATGAATAGGAGTTTCTCTCGCTGCCGATATCGACATTTATCGATGCCTGCTGGCCCATTCCGCGGAAGTTGGGAATCCCCAGACCGAAGGTGCCGACGAATTTATCCACCCCGGAATATCCGGCGCCAGCCGAAATCTGCGCCGTCGGCTTTTCCTCGACCGTAACGGTCAGATCCACATCTCCGCTGGGCAAATCCACGATATCAGGCTTGACATCGGTAAAATAATTAAGCTGCATTATATCTCGAATCGAGCGAAGCAGCATTGATCTATGAAAGACCTGTCCCGGATGCAGGGACATTTCACGTCGAATGACTTTTTCCCTGGTCTTGGTATTTCCAAGAATTTTTACCAGGTTGATCTCGGAGGGGAGACCCTCGGTAACTTCGTAGGTAATGTCTATCAGGCTGTCACGGGTTTTACGATCATCCATTACACGGACATGCAAATAACCTTTTTCCTGATAGGCAAAATAAACCTCATAATATGATTCTTCGAATTTTTTATTACTGAAAACCTGGCCTTCTGAGTACTTGAGAGCGTTTTCAAGAGTCTTTGAGTCAAAAACCTCATTGCCGCCGAAAAAGGATTGGCCGAAATAATATCTGGGACCTTCATAGATGTCAAAATAAATATACATCTTGTTGGCATTGGAATCCACGGAAATGGAATCGGATTTTAGATAGGCATCGATATATCCCTCGTCATGGAGATATTCAATGACTTTGTTTTTATCTTCAGAATATTTCTCTTTGTCGAAGTCCGATGTCTTGAGAAACCCGCGCTTGCGGTTACGCATTTTCCCGATGATTTTGTCGGCTTTGACTCTGACATTGCCGGTCAAATAGACTTTTTCGACCTTGACCTTTGAATTCTCCTTGATCTTATAGATGAGATCGGCCTGAGTGGAATCATCATTGTATTTCATATCTGACTCGACTTCGGCCATGAAATAACCCTTTTCGCCATAAAGGTCGAGAATAGCGTTCTTTTTCTCAAATATAAGATTTCGAGATAAATAATTGTTGGTGGACAGCCCCAGAGTCTCCTTTAATTTACCGGACTTGATCTCCTTATTACCCTGAAAATCAAGATTCCGGAGCTTCGGTAATTCCTTTACTTTAATAGTGATAATGAGGCCGCCCGTAACCTCATCAGCCAGGAGTTCAATATCCTCGAAAAAGCCCAGACCATACAGGCGAGTGATCGCATCCTGCGAAACGGTGGCAGTCAGTTCGCTTCCTTTTTGAATACCGGCGACTGATAAAATAAGGTTGGGGGTCGCGACATGATTCCCCTCGACTTTGACGTCGACGACGTTGAAAGATTGGACCTGCCCGAAAGCCGCACCGGCCATAAGAATCAGGCCCAATAACATGACTACCGGCCGGAAAGAGAATCTATCCGGCCAGGTAATCACACTATTTTTATCAGGGTGAATCAATTTACGGGCGGGGTGATTTTTTTGATTTTAATTTCAGTGAATTTTTGCCGATGCCCCTGTAATTTGCGGTATTTGGTCCGCTTTTTGAATTTATAAACATCGACTTTTTTGGCCAGGCCTTCAGTCACGATTTCCGCTTCGACCGTAGCTGAATCAAGATAAGGAGAGCCGACAAAGGAATTCTCACCATCTTTAACCAATAAAACCTTTTTAATGGAAATGCTGTCACCCGGATTTGCAGAAATATAGGGGACTTTAATCTGTGAGCCTTCTTCGGCTCTGAACTGTAAACCGCCGGATTCGAATACCGCGTACATTTTGTTAACCCTCCTTAGTCATATCGCTTAAGGGATTTATAAGTTCCTAAACTTAGGGTTTTCAAGACGGCTGTCAAGATAAATTTTAACGCCTTATATTATACGAGGTTATAACCTCATTGTTTATCTCAAATATCTACAATATTAAACGTTTGAGTCCCTTTACGGTTCCAAAACAAAAAATGAACATCACAATTATCTTGTTCGTTCTATAAATTGGTTGCCATTGTAAGCTTATGTAATATATTCCGGCTTATTAATGATATGTATTTATGACCAGGAAAGCAGTACATACTTTGGGTGCTAATCAGCCTTCTATGGAAAAAGCGGAGTTCGAGCTGGTTTCCAAGTATAAGCCGACCGGGGACCAGCCGCAGGCGATCAGGGAACTTTCCGACGGACTGGAAAGAGATGAGAAATACCAGACCCTTCTGGGGGTAACCGGTTCGGGCAAGACCTTCAGCATCGCTAATGTCATCCAAAATTACGGACGACCCACCCTCGTTATTTCCCACAATAAGACCCTGGCGGCACAGCTTTACGGCGAGCTAAAAGCCTTTTTCCCGAAAAACGCAGTGGAGTTTTTTATCAGTTACTATGACTATTATCAACCGGAAGCATATTTACCCACGACGGACACTTATATAGAAAAAGATACTTCCATGAATGAAGACATCGATCGTCTTCGGCTGCGGGCGACCGCGTCGCTTCTGGAAAGAAAAGATGTAATTATTGTAGCATCAGTGTCCTGCATTTATGGCTTGGGATCACCGGAGGAGTATAAGAGACAACTGCTTTTTCTGGAGAAAGGCGAGCAAACCGAGCGCGACCAGTTGATCCGCTCCCTGATAGATATCCATTATAATAGAAATGACATTAATTTTGCCCGGGGCAATTTTCGCGTTAAAGGGGATACCATTGAATTGATCCCGGCCTATCAGGAAACCGCCCTAAGAATAGAAATGTTTGGCGACGAAATCGACCGAATCTCGGAAATCGACCCGCTTACAGGCGAAATACTTAACGAGAAAAAGAAGGCCGCCATCTATCCGGCGAAACATTTTGTTACAAGTCAACCACAGATGAAGAAAGCGGTGGCCCAGATTGAAGCGGAACTGAAAGAAAGGCTGGAAGAATTAAGAAGCGCAGGAAAGCTTCTTGAGGCGCAGCGACTCGATTCACGGACAAAATATGATCTCGAAATGATGAAGGAGATCGGCTATTGCAGCGGCATCGAGAATTATTCGCGCCACCTGACCGGCCGCAAAGCGGGAGAAAGACCGGCCACGCTGATCGATTTCTTTCCCGAAGATTATCTGATTATAATTGATGAATCGCATCAGACCGTCCCGCAAATAAGGGGGATGTATGCGGGCGACCGCTCCCGCAAGGAAGTGCTGGTCGAGCATGGCTTCCGTCTGCCTTCGGCGCTCGACAACCGGCCGTTGTTTTTTGACGAATTCGAATCACTAATTAATAAAGTAATCTTCGTTTCGGCGACTCCGGCCGATTTCGAGCTTGAAAAATGCGGCGGAGTAATCGTGGAACAGGTGATTCGTCCGACCGGTCTGGTCGATCCGAAAATATCGGTCCGCCCTTTGGGAAATCAGGTTGATGACTTAATCGATGAAATAAGGGAGAGGGTCAAAATACAGGAGAGAATTCTGGTAACGACGCTGACCAAACGGATGGCCGAAGATCTGTCCGACTATTTAAAGAAACTCAACATCCGCGTTCGCTACCTTCATAGTGAGATCGATGCCATCGACCGAACCGAAATCATCCGCGACTTGAGATTGTCCGAATTCGATGTTCTGGTCGGAATAAACCTGCTGCGTGAGGGACTGGATCTTCCCGAAGTATCGCTGGTGGCCATTCTTGACGCCGATAAGGAGGGTTTTCTCAGATCCGAAAGGTCATTGATTCAGACAGCCGGACGCGCCGCCCGGAATAAAAACGGCGAAGTGATTTTTTATGCCGACAAGATAACCGATTCCATGCGCAAAGCGATTGATGAAACCGAAAGAAGAAGACAAAAGCAGCTTGAATATAATGAAAAACATAATATCACTCCCGAGACTATTTATAAGACAAGAGAAGAAATCCTCAAGGCGACGCAGTTCGCCGATTCGAAGACTGTCGAAGATGAGGCCGCCTTCGAAAAACCCGATTATTTTGCCGAAATGACGGCCGAGGATAAGATTGCGTTTCTGATGAAGGCGATGAAAAAAGCGGCCGATAATCTTGAATTCGAAACCGCGGCCGCTCTTCGTGACGAAATCAGGAATATGAAAGAGGAATTGAAAAAAAGAAGAAAGAGGTAATTATGAGACGCTCCATATCCGCATTGGCGGCCCTGATGATTACGGCTGTCTTCGGCTGGCTATCCTGCAGTTCGGACGATCCGGTTTCAACATCGGATGAATATGAAATCACTCGTTTTATTGTCGAATCTCTGGACGGCCAGGAATTATTTACGAAGAAATTAATCCCGACGATTCCGTTTACCATCTACGATGGTTCCAGACTTTACTATAAAATCGATTCCAGTACCAGGGTAATTGACATAACAAAATCAACATCGGGCGAAAATTTTTACGGCTATGATAACATCGCCGTCGCTGTCGGCAACGTCATGGATGTTTTCTATGGGTATGCCTATAAACTCAGCAATGAAGATACGACGGCAAAATATCCCCTGAAATATTACATTTCGAGAAATGCCTATTTTGCCAAATTGTATGATGACACTTATTCGTATCGGGGATGGCGTTTCTGGGGATTTTCATCAGCTGAGATGGATCCTCCGGGAAATATTTCATCAGAGGACGGCAAGAACTTTTCCACCGATCCTCCGGAAACATTATCGGTGACACCCAGTTGGCGATATTTTGAAAAGAATCAGATTGTCGCCCTTCCAGCGGAGGATTCAGTGACATTCGTGTGTGATACGCCCGCCGCGATATTCAGCCTGAAGAATAATGGCGAGATCGGGGCATATGGTACATCTCTGCAAAGCGGGAAATATAAAACCGGATTTCATACGCCGACATCCAATTTGTTTTATAAACTGATCATGGTCGATATGCCATGGGAATTAAGTGTGGAAACGACTTTCATAGATGACAATCCAAGCCTTTTTACAGTAGATACATCGCTGAATAAATCGATTATTCCGATTGTCCCTTATAAAACGGCCTATTAAATAAATGAAACTTTTGCCTTGCTATTAATTGTCTCAAGTCGTAAAATATTTTACGGAATATAAGGCAATTATTTTTCAATGTTAAACAAGGAGGTTTCAATGGCCAAATCCCGCATCAAAGGTATTCGACTGCTTCCGCTGTTTCTGATACTGATTATTATGAGTGGAATTGTCGGCTGCGGCACGCAGGTCCCATCGGGACACAGGGGCGTCTTCTATTACAAATTCGGCGACGGAACTCAAATGGGAAAGATTTACACCGAAGGCTTTAACTGGCATTTCCCCTGGAACAACATGTTCGTCTATAAAATTCAGTTGAACGAACAGCGCGAAGATTTGCATGTGCTCTCCGCCGACGGCGCCTCGATCGGATTGGAGGTTACGATCTGGTTCCGGCCGTATGCGGAGAAACTTGATTCGCTTCAGTTAACGGTGGGACCGAATTACTATGATATTGCGGTCGCCCCGGCCCTTCGGGGTGTTGCGCGCAGTGTGGTCGGGAAATACAAACCGGAGGAAATTTACTCATCCAAACGCGAGGCCATTGCCGGAGAAATTTTGAAAGAAATGCAGGATATGATTAGCCAGAAATTCATCACAGTGGAAAATGTCATCATCCGCAATGTTGTCCTGCCCGATAAAATAACTCAGGCCATCAATGCCAAACTCGAGGCGGACCAGGAAGCACAAAAGATGGAATTCGTTCTGTTGAAAGAGCAGATGGAGGCGGAAAGAAAGCGTATCGAAGCACAGGGCATTGCCGATTTTCAGAAAATCGTCGCTTCCGGCGTCACACCATCACTTTTGACCTGGAAGGGTATTGAAGCCACGCAAAAGCTGGCCGAATCACCCAATACAAAGATCGTAATCATTGGAAATTCCGAAAATGGTCTTCCGGTTATTCTCGACACCGGGAAATAATTTAATGGAAAAAATGCATAAGCCGCCGCATCTGCGGCGGCCTTTTTATTGCTATTTCAAAAGCAGCATCTTTTCTGATTGGATGAAATCATCCGCTTTAATTCGGTATAAATAAATTCCGCTGGCCGCGGGTTTTCCCTGCGCATCGTTTCCGTCCCAGGTAACGGAATTATATCCCGCCTCCGCGCGACCGCATAACAATGTTCGGATTTTTCTTCCAAGGATATTATAAATGCAAATTTCCGTCTCGGTCGCACGCGGAAGATGGAATTTGATATTTGTCGTTACATTAAAGGGGTTGGGATAATTCTGGAACAGGGCGTAATCGTCGGGCAGGACCTCATTATCTTCCGACACCGAAACCGGCGATTCATCTATAATGCAATTTATCAGACTGCGGAAATCATCCTCATCAAAAAACCAGGGGTGCATAATAAAAGTATATACATGCGCACTATCCACGGAATAACGGGCACCGCATGTTAATCCCTCGTACCAGGAACTCTGCGGATAATGCGATCTGTAATAGTATATCGTTTCCGCGGGCGCATGAGGATATAAGCATCCCGTCATTGGCGGAGTCGAAATGGGCCAGAAGAATGCCTCATAGAATGAAGCATTCCACCAGTAAAAACTCGTATCTGCATTCAACGCTGGGTATTGATCCATCGCAGGCTCGGCGCGGATTAATCCTCCGATAGTGTCCTCGGTTGAAATCAATCCGTTCGTATAGAGCAGCAGACCCAGCGTATTGAGAGAATCAAGATGCAGAATATCATATTCAAAATCACCGGGCTCGTAATGAAGTGTCAGCGTGTCTACAAAAATACCGGAAAGGCTCTTGAGAAGATTCCCGAAATAGGCGAAATTACCGCCTGAATATATATAATTTTTTATGGTAGTTGTAAACGAACCAAATACCTCATAGTACAGAGTGGCATCACGCAAATTATCATCGAAGATGACGATATTATAGGGCGCCATAACGGACCAGCCCATACAGGCGAAATTATCACATCCGCCGACATTGATGGAATCAACAATGAAGAAATAATCATATGTAATATCCTGACCCGCAAAAACTCTGTCGTAGAAGGCGGTCAAAGAGTCAATGGACTGCGCGTTTGCCGCCCGCCCCGAATTGGGCAGATATATTAATATATCCTTGTTTACGGGCCCGCGGACGAAAACATGTATCGGTTTCGACAATTCCGATTCACGGCCTGAAATATCCACGGCGGTTACAAAATAGTAGAGATCCTGGAAGATGGCGGTATCAGTGAATACCGCGTTATCGGCCGGCACCGAGGCATAGGGTTCCATCTTGAAAAAATACAGAATGGTCGTATCAGTATCCTGGATATAGTAGGCGATGCTGTCATATGATTCACCCTTATACTCCGGCGAGTCCCAGGTTGTCGGCCCATAGCTGTCCATGAATTCCTCGTATCCGACTCTTTTATAAACATTGTAGTGATCGATATCATCCTCAGTCCCCAGCCAGTTAATTGAAAACAGACCGCCGGCCTTGATATATTTTGTGGTTGTATCGGTTAAAGGCGGGTCGGGGAACCCGTATGTGAAATAACCCGGTTTTGATTTTCGCCCGGTTCCATGGGCGAAAGCCGATGCAACCGAATAGAAATACATCCGGCCTTCGGTAAGCCCGCCAATTAAGTATTCAGTACCGCTGATAACCGAATCGACATTATGCAGGGTCATCGAGGTCGTATCGCGATAACCAAGAACCGTATCGGCGAAGAAAGCCTGGTCCTCCGGAATGGGAGTGATATATACATTATATCCCATCATGTCGGGATGTTCTCGCGGCAGCCATCTGATGTGAATTCCCTCTCCGGCAACATCGACAATTTCAGTCCCCTGGACCGGCCCTGCGGGCGGCGCCGCGACGTATCCCGATTCATATAGCGCCTTTGCGGCGGCCGCGTTATTATCGAGATCGGAAAAATCAAACTGGTAATACAGTTTTTCCGGCAATTCGTTATCGAAATACTCACTGAAATCATCAGGATCGACATGAACATCCTCGCCATAAACCAGGGCAAAAACGAATCTCACTGAATCCCCCGGCATTAGATCATACTCACCGAAGGAATACAGAAAACGGGCATCGTATCCATGACTTAATTGAATACTCGATGCGGGCGCCGGAAGCCAGTTGGGGTCAGGCCTCATGAATGTCATCCATAAAAAGTCATAGTCGATTTCGCTGTTGGATAACATATGATAGCGATCGCGATCGGTGGTAGGCTGGCCGTCCCCCCCGCTTTCGAATTCATAAAACGGCAGTATGGATGTATCGCCGATATAGCGGGGTCCCCAGTCGAATCCGCCGTCAAGAGTCCGCATCCACCAGTTAAAGCTGGTGTCGGTCGCGGGGGGATAAGTGTCCAGCAATTTAAAACCGAAGGCGCCGCGAATACTTTCCTCGTTCCATGTAAAATAATCATCCGTCAAAGGGTCGCCGTCATTATCCATGATATAGGGAACCCCTGCGACACGGCGAATTCCCACGATATCATCGGAATGACCAAAATTGGGAAAAGTCAAAATGGAATAGACATCGCAGTCAACATAGTAACCGATCCAGGTGTCGAGAATCGCGTTTTCACCGATATTCCTGATCGTCAAATCATATATTATAAAATCGTCATACGGCGGGGTCACCCAACTGAAGGTTCGCTCGCTGACAGCGACACCCTCAAGTCTGGGATCGAGATAAAATGCTTCTCCGACGGTATCAGCATAAGTGGCTATAAACTGTTTATCGGCAACACCAGCCCGAAGTCTGACCGTCCCGGAGCCTGCCGCATCCGGCCTTAACTCATCCGATTCATAATTCCAGCCGTTGGCGCCGGCGGAAACAATCGAGTCACCGTTGACAATGCCGCCGATCCAAAGGCCTCCGCCAAACAAGAAATGATTATTGGAATCCGGGGGCACAACAAAGGAGGGGGGCAGAAGATCGCTTTCTGGATCATCGACCGTCCCCGGGGAAAAACCATTTCCCAATTGCCCATGGCAATTGACTGACATTCCCACATGGCCGTCCGCATGGACGCCCATCATCCGCGGCCAGGTAACCGAGGGTTGCGAAGCGTTCGAGGCTTTGGCAACTACGGCAGAATCGCTCAAAATCGGTCTATCATAGGGCCGCGCATTGGCTGCCGGCGTTGCGGATAGGAACAAGGACAGGAATATGACAATGGCTGACTTATACATAATCAGACCACCGGGGAATTTCCGGAAGGTGATCCCGTACATTCTTTCCGACAGGCGTGAGGAATTCTTTGACCGTATGGCGGCCAACAGATGAGGAATGAAATCGTCCATGACAACCCTCCCGATTGAGGTTGCCATC
>JBFMFJ010000119.1:0-9448 GCA_040752235.1 Candidatus Zixiibacteriota bacterium
AAACGGCATTGAGGTTCTTCGCCGCGTTAAGAAAGAGTACCCCAATGTCGAAGTGATAATCCTTACCGGACACGGTTCCGACAAGGAGAAGGCCATTTCCGAAGAACTGGGGGCATTCGCTTATTTGCAAAAACCGGTTGATATTGATGTCCTCGCGAAAGTAATGCGGGACGCCTATCAGAAAATAAGCCGTCTGAAAGCGGATTCATCGGATAGTCAGATGGATTAGGGGCAGGGGAAATAATTACTTTTATATCTTTTCTGGGCTGGACATAATATGACAGACTCATCCTGGGAAAAAAGTATAAGTGAGCCGGAAAGCGGCATGGTACCGACCGGCGAAGGATTACCGCGATATAGAAAATTGCGGCGACGGTCGGTGGTCGCCACCTCACTGGTTGCCCTGACGCCTTTAATTATCATGGTCATTATTAATTTCTACCAGGATAAAGAGGCTTATATTGCTGAAAGCCGCTATGCCGTTTCGCGTATCTTATCCAACACCAAAAGGAATCTGGAATTTATTATCGAGGAGCGCCGCTCGGCGCTTTCGTTGATTCTCAATGAGCAGCCGTACCAGAAGCTCAACAGTCCCGGCGGATTGAAATCGATCCAGAAGAACCTTAATAATTCATTTGGCGGATTTGTCGACCTCGGCGTGATTAATTCCGAAGGGATCCAGACCAATTACATCGGCCCCTATGAATTGATCGGCCGCAATTATCGGGATCAGGCCTGGTTCAATGAGGTATTGGTTCGAGGTGTTTATGTCAGTGAGGTTTTCCTGGGGCATCGTAAACTCCCCCATTTCGTTATCGCCTTCAAACATGAAATAGATGAAAGCGATTTTTTTGTCTTCCGGGCCACCATCGACATGTCGCTCTTGAGTGAGCAAATAACCACCACCCAGCTTGACCAGAACACCGATGTCTTCATAGTCAACAGTAATGGCATCCTCCAGACACCGTCGGCTTTCTATGGCGAGGTTATGGATACGATGTCCATCCCTGTGCCGAAGAGAATCCAGCTGGTGGAAACGATCGATGAGTTCGATGAGAACAGTCGTGTTAAGACCAGAGGTTTCTCCTACATAAAAGGAACGCCTTTCATATTAATGGTGCTCCGGCAGCATGAAAACATATACGTCCACTGGACCTATCACCGCTCCGGAATCATCTGGTTTCTTCTTCTGAGTATCGTCCTGATTTTGATAGTAATATTTTACGGTGCGGGTCATACGGTCAAACGATTGCGCGAGCTTGACCGCCGGAGGGCCAAGATATTTCATAATATCGAGTACACCAATAAAATGGCAACCGTCGGACGCATGGCTGCCGGTGTTGCCCATGAAATCAACAACCCGCTGGCAATTATCAATGAAAAGGCCGGCCTGCTCGAGGATCTTATCAAGCATACGGACAATTTCCCCAACAGCGATAAGTTCATAGCCATAACCAATTCCATCACCAATTCGGTCGAGCGTTGCAGCAAGGTTACGAGGCGGCTTCTGGGGTTTGCCAAGCGGATGGAAAACAAAGTCGAGACTATTGACCTTGGTGATCTTCTCAGGGAAGTGGTCGGATTCCAGAGTACCGAAGTCAAACATCGAAACATCAGAATCGGATACAATATCCAGGAAAATTTACCGACCATTCAAAGTGATCGAGGCCAGCTCCAGCAGGTATTTCTGAATATTATAAATAATGCCTTCGCAGCGGTTGATAACGGCGGTTCTATCGATATAACCATTGCGGATGCCGACAACAAAAGAATTGCCATCACCGTTACCGATAACGGAGTCGGCATACCCAAGGAAGACCTCGAACATATATTCGAACCTTTTTATTCAACCAAAGGGGAATTCGGTACCGGATTGGGGCTGTCCATTACCCAGGATATCGTCCAGAAACTGGGCGGAGAAATCGTAGTGGAAAGCGAGCCCGGCAAGGGCACTGATTTCAAAATTATCCTGCCGATTTCAGGCCGGGGCATTCCCTACCAGGGGTAAAATATTATGGGTCTATTTAGAGTACTGCTCGTCGATGATGAAGAAGAACTGGTTACGACTCTACAGGAACGCCTTTCCTACCGCGATATCGAAGCGGAATACAGCCTGACCGGTGCCGAGGCGATTCAAAAAATCCGCGAGAAGAAGTTTAATATCGTCGTTCTCGATTTAAAACTGCCGGGTATCAGCGGCATTGAAACTTTGCGAGTTATGAGAAGCGAATTTCCCAATGTACCGATTATTTTGATCACCGGTCACGGTTCCCCGGAGACAACCGATGATCTGCCAAAAGGCGCTTATGAATATCTTCCCAAACCGATCAACATCGACAAGCTGGTGGCGGTCATGAAGGAGGCGCTGGCTGACAAATGACAAATGATAAAAAGGATGAATCCTCGCCTCTCCCCAAGAATGACGCTCTGCAGTTTTTCGGAGTTATTACCGCCTCGGTAACGCATGAACTGAATAACATTCTCTCCATAATCGATCAATCGGCCGGGCTGATCGAGGATTTCCTCGGCGCACCGAGCGGCATGGTACTTACTGAAGAGAAATTAAAACAGATAATAGGCAAAATAAGGAAAAACTCGCAGCGCGGTATCGGTGTCGTCAAGCATTTGAATACATTCGCTCACAGCACCGATGAACCGGATGCCGCCTTTAATGCCAATACTATGCTGGAAAATCTGGGCGCACTGACCAGGCGTTTTGCCGATCTTAAAGCTGTCAATATGGAGATGGTTATTCCTCAAACACCGATTGAGATAAAGGCTGATGCATATCTGGTACGGAGGATCCTGTATGAGGCTTTCAGGCAATTGCTGGCACTGGCACAGAAAAACGACACGTTAAAAATATCTTTAAGTTCCGAGAACTCCGACGGCGTTATATGTATAGAAGGAAGGCTGGCTGAAAAAAAGGGTGAAATAGACTGTGGTCTTCTGGAAAATATAACGGCTTTTGCCGGCGGGACGTTCAAGGCCGTTGCCGGAGATACCGGAATAAAATGTTATTTCAGATTTCCCTCGGCAAAATGACTATTTGGAAAAAACCGGGTAAAAAAATATTTGAAAGGAAATAGAGATGGCCAATATCAGAGTATTAATAGTCGATGATGAAGAGGATTTCCGCGATATTTTGTCACAGCGGATGGTTGCCCGCGGCTTTGATGTGGAAATTGCCGAAAGCGGCTTCAAGGCGATAGAAATCGTATCTAATAAAACATTTGATGCCATCATCCTTGATCTGGCCATGCCCGAAATGGACGGGATTCAGACAATGCAAAAGCTTCTGGCCAAGGATACCACTCTGCAGATTATAATGCTGACCGGCCACGGAACGATACAGAAGGGGGTTGAGGCGGTCAAAATGGGTGCTGCGGATTTTCTTGAAAAACCGGCCGAAATCGACATGCTTGTCTCCAAAATCGAAGAAGCCCAGTCGAAAAAACTGGCTTTATTCACGGAAGCACTCGATGCAAAAATATCCGGCATTGCCAAAAAGAAAGGCTGGTGAATGTAAGAGCGTTCCGAAAGGATTCATTAATATTGGCCTTGATTATTCCCTTATTGTCCTTCCAGGTTCTATAATTATAACTCATCCCTAATAATATTCCTGTTCTACTGTTTATTGGAAACAGGAACAGATTTTGCTTTTATTATATGCGTTAAACATCATAATCCCTTCCAAATATTAAGCTTACAGCGAAAATGGAAGAGGGATTTCGGGGTTCGAAGCTGCGACCTCGACATGATTAGCGCATTAATTTGCGACTCTTACTGAAAACAACTGCGATTGTCCTCCGACCTCACCAGAATCCCGAAGAGAAAATCGGCCATCCGGATATTTTGCCGACATAACCGGCGACTTTCCGGAGAAACTACAGGACCGTTACTATGAAGATCATAATTTATGCCATTGTCAGTCTGACTCTTCTGGCGGGAATTGCCCTGCCTCAGGAAGTAATTATCACCGACTTTCCCTTGGGCGTCGGCGGCAGCGTTAATAAGGAGTTATTTCAGCCTTACCTGCCGGGACTTCAGGCAATTGCCGACTCATTACACAAATACCCCCTGGCGCGAGCCATTGTAACCGGCGGCTCCGATGGTAACCAATATCGAGAGAGTCATGATGCCAAAAATCCATCGCTGGCACTTGGGCGCGCCCATATCCTTCGCAACCTGCTGATAAAAGAGTTCGGTGTCGATTCTACCCAGATTATTATTCAATCGAAAGATGCTCCGGAAAAAGGCTCACAGTACCGATATGCCGGCGTCCGCATTGATATGGAACTGAATGATTTCAACGCCCGGCTTGAAAAAGTCGAAAACAGGCCGCCTGTCGAAAAGCATTTTACTGAAGTCAGGGAAACGGCCGGCGACATGATGGAAAATCTTGGCCTGCAGTTCGGCATTGGTTTATCCTCTTCTCCGTTTGGCGGCATTCCCACTGCTTCAGGTATCCTGACCTGGAAACGATTCATTTATGCCGAAGGTATCGTCGGGCATACATTCTGGAACAGTTCCTATGATTTCCAGGGTCTTGATCTGGACACCAGGCGGCGGCTTGTCGGCGGAAACCTGATTGTTTTCCCATACAAAAATATTCCGGTCGGCATCCTTGGCGGCTGGATTCATATCGAAGAAATTTCTCAAACCTATTATGAGTACGTAAAATTGTCTGAAGGCCCGCTCTTCGGCCTGCGGGCATATCCATTCAAATTCCTTTCCATTACCGGGGCATATAATCCCTCTATGGAACGGAATGTTGATGACACCAAATCAAGGGCTAAAAACGGCCGCTTTCTCCTGGCCGTGTCGAGCCATTTAGCGTTCGGAGGCGCCCGATGAGACGAATTATCATACTATCCATATTATCAGCATTTTTCATGGCGATGAATTTCTGTATTAATTGTTCCAATCCATTAGATGTGGAACATATGAATATTCCAGAACGGTTTACCGATATTGATACCATTTACAACCTTGATACAGTAAACATCTCAGATACAACCACCATTGTCGATACTGTAATAGTCGTTGTTCATGATTCATCAGGATCACAGATTTTATGCTCCCGGATTGCCAGCAATCAGCCGGAAATCGTCTGGATGTTTCGTAATGTTGAGGGCCCCTACCTGCTGGAATTCGTCGCTTTTACGGAAGAAGAACAGCCGACCCAGAAACTAATTGTGGATATTGACGGTGAGGAATATAAATGGACGCCCGCTTCAGACCCGGAATTTATTTTGAATATGCACCTGAACCAGAACGCAATGATTTATATAAGCTCCAAAACTCCGCGCGCGCTCGGTCATGCAATTTATATCTGCCTGACAATCAGCGGGTTATAGCCGAATAAGTTTGGGCATATTAACATTATATATGATTACAGGGCCTCTCTAAGCCTGATCCTTTCTAATTTTATTTGCGTCTGCCGAGATTGAGGATTAATCACAATCACTCATCTATAAGTCACTCTTTCTGATATAATTGAATCTACACTTCCGGATTCTAATTGGTAATATCAGCCTTCATTTATTGGCCTGAAATATCTTTCAATAAACATCCGTTCAAATCGCTGACACTCACGTAAGGGCTTGACAATTTTGCAGATATGCTGTTTATTATAATTAGTATGATTTCATGGATAGTAACGACCACATAAGAAAGAGCAAGCTATCTCTCTGCACAAAGTCGGGGTAAGGACTATTTTAGGTTGAGGTACATTCTCAGCATGCCCATCACCGCCTTAAAAGACCTCACGTAGAAAAATTAAGCAAGATTGATGGCATGTTTCCGAGAAAATAAGTGACAATGTTCAAGACCGATACCGAACTGTGGCAGGAAATTCTTGCGGACAACGGCAAATCCTGGGAGGAGTTAATAAAGCGCTACCAGGCTTTGGTTTATGCCGTATCCACGCGGGCCGGACTAACCATGATGGACGCCGCCGATTGCTTTCAGCAAACCTGGCTCTTACTTTATAAAAATCGCAAAAAACTCAGGGATCCATCTCGGCTGTCGGCCTGGTTGGTGACCACTGCCAAGCGGGAAGCATTGCTTTTGCGCCGCCGGGCGGAGAAGGATTCCGGAATAATAGATATATCATCCCGGCAAAATTGTGATAATCCCCCCGGGAGCGAACTTGAATTGATCAGTCCGGGACCGCTTCCCGATGAAGAACTGGAGCAAATTGAAAATCAGGCTCGAATCGAAATTGCACTGGATGAACTTGATCATCGCTGCCAACAGGTTATGGAAGCATTTTTCTTTGCGCCGGAAAGCAAAACTTATGAGGAAATCGCTAAGTCGTTCAGCATATCATCAAATTCTCTCGGGCCTTTACGCCGCCGTTGCCTGCAGAGACTTAAAGAGATTCTCATGAAAAATTGGGATACCGGAGAACGAAAAAACAATTAATCGACTCTGTTATATATGAAGACAAGGAGGAATATTACGAGCGGACATTTGAGTCGAAAAGAACTGATTGAGATTGCAAAAGAACAGCCGGGCCGATTGCCCGATCATCTGGCCGAATGTGCCGAGTGTCGGGAACTTGTTGAGTTGTTCAGGACTTATGCAGTCGTCAACAGGCCCCATCTGCCCGATGCGCCGGAAGCCTGGATAATCCGGTCGACGGCTATTATGACTGGGGCAGGGATTAAGAGCAAACTCAAACGGCTGAAAGCAGTTATCGCTTTCGACTCATGGGCAGTCCCTCATCCGGTCGGTGTCCGCAGCGAAGTTGCTTCGGAGCATCGCCGGCTTCGCTTCACCGCCGAAAATATCGTCTTTGATCTGCGTGCCGAACATCTGCAAAAAAGCTGGGTTCTGGTGGCACAGATAAAAGGCGGATCAGATGTCCCGATAGTCCTCGAGGCCGATAAAAAAGTAATAAGGCCTGATAAGAGCGGCCTTTATCAATGGTCCGGAACAAAACCCCCCAGGAGAATTTCTCTCAGATCCGATGAGTTCGATATCCGACTACCGGAGTTAGTATGGAAAAACCGCCGCTTGAAATAGCCGCGCGCCGATTTCTGAATACCGGTCAAATCAAGGATTTCACGGAAGATGAACTCGCCAGGGAATGCGATGCCTTAATCCAGAAAGAGGCACGCCGATCTCTTAAATCAGCCAGAGTATTGGCCGATTCTTTTATAAAAAGAGCCGGGGCATATGGTCGGGCTATGCGTTTGACGGCATATCGCACCATGGCCCGTGTGTCTCATATGAGCGGAGCGCATGCCGATGCACTCAAAGCTTATCTGGATGCAAGAAAATTGGCCTTATCGGAACCGCTGGTTCGTGGTCGAATAGATAGAGCCTTGGTGGATGTTTATATGTACACCGGGAATTTTGCCAAAGCCCGTCAGGCGGCAAATCGAGCCATAAAATCATTTGGAATTCTCGGTTCAGAGACCGATCTGGCCCAGACGCAGGTTAATTATGCCAACCTTCTTCATCGCCAGGACCGGCACCGCGAAGCTGAAAAACTCTATCGCAAGGCGGGGGAATTTTTCGAAAAGACCGACAACCGGGTGGCGGTGGCGCGGTGTTATTTCAATCGGGCGAATACATTGGTACAGCTTTTCCAATTTAATACTGCCGAACAGCTTTACCGACAGGCGATGAAAATATATGACGATCAAGGATATGCTCTTGATTCATGCGATGCCCGCTATGGAATAGCATGGCTGCTGATGCTTGGCGGAAGTTATCATATTGCATTGCTGGAATTGGCCGCCTGCGAAAAAATTTACAATGAGGGCGGAGATCCCCGAGGGGAGGCTCTCTGCTCTCTTGATCGTGCCGAAGTGTACCTCAGCCTGGGACTCTATCGGGATGCCCTGGAGACGGCAAGAGAGGTTGAACGCAGGTTTGCCAAAATAAAACTCCGCTATGAACAGGCCAAAGCGGCATTGTTCAGAGGGCAGGCCGCTTCGGCATTGGGGCTGAAGCGTGAGGCAGTGGCCGCCATGAAACATGCCATGAAAGAATTTTCTTCCGAAAATAACAGAGGCTTTACCGGGGTAGTGCATCTTCTCGCCGCCGATTTAGCCGGTAAAAATCAAAAAGACCGATTGAATGAGATCAAAACCGCCCGAAAATATTTTTCCCGGGCCCAACTGCCTCTCTGGGAAGCTGTATGTGATTTGCATGAGGCGGCTGATCCAGGAAAAGCAAAGAATGCTCTGGCGCGCCTTTCACAAAACGGGGCAACCAGGAGTGTTCCGCATCTATTCGCGCTCTGGCAAACGGCCTATGGTGATTATGATTATGCGCTGGGCCGTACTGAATCGGCTCGCCGCCGATGGCGGAATGCCGCTGAGCGAATCGACTCGGTTCGGGCCCAGCTTCCGCCGCTGGAATTGCGAAGCGCCTATGGCAGTGTCTATAATTCTCCGCATCTGAAACTGATAAATTCCGAACTGACGCATGATATCTCTATGGCTGCTATCTGGTCGGAAAGATATAAAACGGCCGGGGTATGGTCGCCGCTGCAGCCGTTGAATGCCGATGAACCGGCCCGACGCAACGCCGAGGAATCGCTTGATGCTCTGGCGCATCAGGTAGCAGCACTGGCCCGCCACATTTCGCCGGCTGCGGGTGAACGATCTTTGTCTTCGGCGATAACGAGTAAGGCCATGGCCAGATTACAGAAACAGGTTCGTCTTGAATTGATAGCGGCTGAAACCGGCAATAATCGAGCTGTAACGCCGCTTGAAAAAATCTCGGAAGACATCGAAAAGGTTTCGCAGGGACTCCCGATAATCCAGTTTCATATTCAGCGTGAGGAGATCATCGCGTTTGTGCATCGAGCCGGCGAAACAGCATTGCACCGCTATCCCGGCGGGCATACCCGGTTGACCGGGGCCATGCAGCGATGGCGATTTATACTTGAGGGGGAATTGCTCGGCTCCTACCTGAAGGATAAGGCAGACGGAAATATTGAAACCGCTTTTTGGGCGGAGCTGGGAGAATGGCTCTGGACTCCTCTTAAAATCGAAGTCGGCTGCCCCCGGGTGCTGATTCTTCCAGAAGGTGAACTGGCTAATATTCCATGGCAGGCTTTAATAGTCGATGGCAAACCGCTTATTGAACGACATCATTTTATCATGTCCCCAAGTTTGAGACATTACCTGCATGCTGAAAGTATACTTATCAATTCGAGCAAAATAGAATTATTCAGAGGATCTGATAAAAATTTACCTTACACGATTCAGGAACTGGAAATATTTACAAAACGTGCCGGAGATCAGGCCTCTATATATAATCCGATTCATCGCACGGCCTGGCCGGCTCAGGGTGAGGCCCGGCTGTGGCATTTTACCGGACATGCCGAATTGCGGACAGACAATCCGTTTTATTCATATCTTGTTCTTGAAGACGGGCCGCTTTTCGCTGCCGATTTTCGACTGAAGCAATATCGAGTCGGTTT
>JBFMFJ010000120.1:0-9391 GCA_040752235.1 Candidatus Zixiibacteriota bacterium
GGGTGCGGTCGAGCTGGAGATTGCCCCCGCCGGAGTGGTCGAGAATGTGACCAAATGCCCGGTTGGATTTGCCGGCCCGATAGGACTGTCCAAAGAGGTGCCGATTATAGTGGACAACGAGCTGACAAAGCTGAAGAATTTTATTGTCGGCGCCAACAAAAACGAAAAGCATATACTGAATGTCAACTTAGGCCGCGATTTCAAGGCCACCAAAACGGCTGATATAATAAATGCCGTTGTGGGCGAGCTTTGCCCCAACTGTGACGGCCGCCTGACCGCCCGCAAAGGTATCGAAGTGGGGAATACTTTTATGCTGGGGACCAAATACTCGGAGTCGCTGGGGGCTCGTTTCAGCGACGCTGAAGGCAATGAAAAGCCGTTTATTATGGGTTCCTACGGAATCGGCATAACCCGGACGCCGCAGGCGGCGGTGGAGCGCTACCACGACGAGCGCGGCATTGTCTGGCCGAAGAATATTGCTCCGTTCATGGTGGAAATAATCCCCCTGAATTATGAGAAGGATGACCATAAGGAAGCCGCGGAACAAATTTACACGGAATTGGTTAATAACGGTATCGACTGCTTACTGGACGACAGGCCGGAACGCGCCGGTGTCAAATTCAACGACGCCGATCTGATTGGAATTCCACTGAGAGTCATAATCGGGGACCGCGCCCTTAAACAGGGCAAGGTTGAGCTGAAAGGGCGAAGCGGTGATGAAGTAATTCTGGCCGATGTACAGGAGGTTTTGGCCTCGGTAAAGCAGTTTTTGGAGCGTATAAACTAGAATAAATAATTTGCTTTAGAATAGCGGATTTGTTATCATATTAGGTTATTCAATCATTTTGATTTATGGTTGAAACCGGCGGAAAACCGGATGTTGTTGAAGAAAAAAATAGAGGACTTAATCACACCGGTGGTTACAGAAGAAGGATTCGAACTGGTGGATTTGAAGCTGGCGCGATACAAGCGGAGCAGCCGTTTACAGCTTTATGTCGATTCCGATCACGGGGTCAGTATCGACGACTGCGCGCGTATTTCCCGGGCTATTGAACCGGTGCTGGACAACAGCAACGTTTTCACCTACAGCTATACGATTGAGGTTTCCTCGCCCGGATTGGATCGCCCGCTGACAACGGCACGTGATTTCAAACGGCGAATCGGCGAAAAGGTGATGGTGTATTTCAACGATCCCGGATTGACTCCCCAGGAAGGGCAGTTGGTCAGCGCCGATGACAGTCAAATCGAACTTCAGAAGGATGAGGAACGAAGCCGATTTGATCTTGCAAATATCAGAATGGGAAAAATTATATTTTGACGGAGATAAATTAGATGGCCTATCACATAGTTGAAGCATTGGCACTGATTGCTCGCGAAAAGAATATTGATCTGGATACGGTAATTTCCAAAGTCGAGGAATCATTGCTGGCGGCGGCCAAGAAGAGATATCCTGAAGCCGAGAATTTGTCGTTCAAGCTCAATCGCCAGACGGGTGAAATCACCATGATAGCGGTCAAGAAGGTGGTCAATAAAGTGACCGACAATTTGACGGAAATATCGCTGGCAGAGGCAAAGGAGATGGACGAGGACGCCGAACTGAACGACGAAATGGAAGTCTATCTCGAGGTCGATGAAGAGTTCGGGCGCAATGCTATATCCACCGCCAAGCAGGTGCTTATCCAGAAAGTCCGCGAGGCCGAAAGAGATAAAATTTACGATGAGTATATCACCAGGGTCGGTCAGCTGGTTTCTGGCACGGTGCAGCAGATCGACAAGGGGAATTTGATAATAAACCTCGGTAAAGCCGAGGCAATTCTGCCGATCAAGGAACAGATTCCGCGCGAGAAATATCGTCAGGGCGACCGTATCCGGGCCTATATTCTGGACGTTCAAAAATCGGTGGCCGGGCCGCAGGTGATCCTGTCCCGTGTTACCAATGATTTGCTGCGCTGTCTGTTCGAGCTGGAAGTCCCTGAAATATTCGAGCGTGTCATTGAAATTCGGGCCATCGCCCGCGAACCCGGGGAACGCTCCAAGATCGCCGTGTATTCCGCCGATGAGCGTATCGATCCGGTCGGCGCCTGTGTCGGTATTAAGGGTGTCAGAGTTCAGTCCATTGTCAGAGAACTGAATAACGAACGCATCGACATTATTCCTTTCAGTTCGAACCCGGAAGTCTTTGTAACGCGTGCACTGGCTCCGGCCAAGGTGGTGCACATTGACACTTTCGAGAATGAACAGGCGATGACGGTGGCGGTCGAGGATGACAAGCTGTCGCTGGCCATAGGCAAATCCGGACAGAATGCGCGGCTGGCGTCAAAGCTGACCGGCTGGAAGATAAATATTATGTCCGAGACCGACTACAACGAGATGAAGAAGCGCGAGGCCGAGGAGCTGGTTCCGGTCGGGAATCTGGAAGGTATCGGCAGCAAGATTCAGGAAAAGCTGGTGGATGCGGACATAAATACGGTTCAGCAGCTGGCCAAGGCCGGCATTGAGCAGTTGACCAAGATTGAAGGCATCGGCCAGAAGACAGCCGAGAGCCTGATTGATAGAGCCAAGGCCTTCGTGAAGGAACTCGAGGTCAAGCGTGCTGAGGCCAAAAAGCGGGCCAAGGAGGCAGAAAAAGCAGAGGCTGCCGAGGCAGCCGCTGAGGCTGAAAATGCCGAGCAGACGGGCGGCGGGGACAAGGAAGATAAGACCGACCACGATGGAGACACTGTCATTGAAGAAATGAAAGACAATTAGGTCAGGAGGGAGGCAGATGGCTAAAAAGAGATTATATGAAGTAGCAAAAGAATATAAGGTGTCGTCGAATGCCCTGCTGACTATTCTGCAAGGATTGGGCTTTCAGCCGAAATCTCATATGTCCGTCGCCACAGATGAAATGCTGGCTGCGATAAAAGGAAAGTTTGAGGCCGAAAAAGAAGCCGTAAAGAAAGACATCGAGCAAAAGAAAAAACCAAAGCTGCCACCGAAAGTGGAAAAGAAACCGGGTGGAGGCACTTTCGATGAAAGGCTGGCCAAGCTTTCCAGCGCTCTTAAAAAGCACGACAAAGGCAAAAAGAAAAAATTCGAGAAACGGAAAAAGAGTAAAGAAGCTCGCCGTGTCGACCGTAAAGCCGTGGTCAAGAGTTTCCGGGCCACAATGGCCTCGATGGGGGCCGGCAAGAGATCCAAGAAATATAAAAAGCGCGGCCGAGGACTCGACCGGGATTATGTCCTTGATGAAAACGTCATTGAGGTTAATGAGTTCATGACGGTGGCCGAACTGGCCAACGCCATGGATAAGAAACCGGCCGAATTGATCGCCATTTGCCTGAAGATGGGAATGATGGCATCCATCAACCAGCGTCTCGATCTTGATACGATCGAAACCCTGGCCCTGGAATGCGGATTTCATATAAGAGAAAAAGAAGAGATTGGTAATGAAGCCCGGGAAGAAGAACAGGAAGAACAGCTTGAATCCAGGGCTCCCGTGGTTACGGTCATGGGCCATGTTGACCATGGTAAGACTTCTCTGCTGGACTATATCAGGAAGACTGATGTCGCGGCGAGGGAAGCGGGCGCCATTACCCAGCATATCGGCGCGTACGAGGTGACCGGCCCGACCAATAAAATAGTCTTCATTGATACTCCCGGTCATGAGGCCTTTACGGCCATGCGTGCCCGCGGAGCGCAAATAACCGATATCGTTGTTCTGGTCGTAGCGGCCGATGATGCGGTGATGCCTCAGACAGTTGAGGCCATCGATCACGCTCGCGCCGCCGGCGTTCCGATTGTCGTGGCCATCAACAAGATTGACAAGCCGACAGCGAATCCGGATATGATCCGCCAGCAGTTGTCAAAACATAATTTGATGCCGGAGGAATGGGGCGGTAAGACGATCATGGTTGAGGTTTCGGCCAAAACCGGGCAGGGGATCGATACCCTTCTGGAAATGATCGAACTTCAGGCGGATATGCTTGACCTGAAGGCCGACCCGTATATCCGCGGCCAGGGCGTCGTTGTCGAGGCCAAACTTGAGAAAGGCCGGGGACCGGTCAGTACAATTATCATGCAGACCGGCCATATCGGGGTGGGCGATCCGATTGTCGCGGGTAGCTACTATGGCCATGTTCGGGTAATGTTGAATGACCGTGACAAAGACCTTCGTATCGCCGGGCCTTCAACGCCGGTTCGTATAACCGGTCTCGGCGGTGTTCCGCAGGCCGGTGACAGCATTATTGTCGTCAGCGATGATCAAGAAGCCCGCGAGATCGCTATGAAACGCACCCAGCTTCGCCGCGAGCAGGAAATCCGCCGAGGTTTCGGACGGGCCACGCTCGACAAGATTTACGAGCAGATCAAGGAAGGTCAGGTCAAGGAATTGCGCCTGGTTATCAAGGCTGATGTTGACGGCTCCGCTGAAGTACTTTCGGAAACTCTTGGCAAAATCGCCACGGATGAAGTGCGGACAGTTATCATACACAAGGGAGTCGGCGCCATCAATGAATCCAATGTCCTTCTCGCCGCCGCCTCCAATGCCATTATCATCGGCTTTAATGTCTCACCCGACGGCCGCGCCAGAGAAGCGGCTTCCCGGGAAAAGGTTGAGATTAAACAATACAGCATCATTTATGAGGTCGAGGGCGATATAAGAAAAGCGCTGGAAGGAATGCTGGCGCCGGATATCTCCGAGGAATTCGTCGGCGCCGCCGAGGTTCGGCAGATATTCAGAGTTCCCAAGGTCGGCGTAATCGCCGGATGTTTCGTCAAGGAAGGGACCATACACCGGACCGACAAAGTGCATATAGTCAGGGACGGGCGCATTGTCCATACGGGAAATCTCAGCTCGTTGAAGCGATTCAAGGATGATGTCCGTGAAGTCTCCAGCGGTTATGAATGCGGTATCGGTATCGAAAATTACAATGATCTCAAAATTGGTGATGCGATTGAAGTTTATAAACTGGTCGAAACGGCAAGAAAACTGAATTAGAGATGGGTGAAGGTTGATTGTTGGTACAATTGTGGTTGATCTGAATCTTCCCGGAGTAAACTCATTAAAAGAAAAACGAAGGAGGCTTAAACCGCTTCTGGCAAGATTGCAGAGCCGGTTTAATATCTCCGTGGCGGAAATCGGGATGAATGACATTCATAGAAGTGCCCAGATAGGCGTGGCACTGGTCAGCAATGACAAAGTCCATGTCGATCAGGTTATTTCCAATATTGTCAGGGCCATCGCTTCTACGCCAGAAATCAACATGGTGGATTACAGAGTAGAAATTTTATAGGTATTCCCATGAGGCAGTTCAAACGATCCGATAGAATACGCAGTCAGATGTTACGGGAGGTGCAATTGCTCCTCGAGCATGATATCGCCGCCGATCTCAGCTGGCTGGTGACGTTTACCGATGTCGAGATCACCAAGGATCTTCGGCTGGCTAAAATATTCTATTCGGTGCTCGGGGATGATGATGCCAAGTACAAAACCTCAGAATATCTGGATAAGATAAAAGGCCGGGTCCAATCTCAATTGGGACGGCTGCTGAGAATCAAGCATACGCCGGAAATCTCCTTTGAATTCGACCATTCCATCGAACAGGGGATAAAGATGGAAAGATTATTCGATGAGATAGCCGATAAGAGCGACAAGAAAGATGCGGAAAATTTTTAAAGACATAGAGACTTTGATTAAGGATGCACAAAGTATCCTGATCTCGGCGCATATTGATCCTGACGGCGATTCGCTCGGCACACAACTGGCTCTGCGAAGATACCTCATCGGTCTTGATAAGAAGGTGAGGATTATCAACCAGGGCCCGATTCCCGGCAAATACAAATTCCTCCCGGATATCGAAGAGGTTAAGAGTATTAATGGTTACGATTCCGATGAGAAATTCGACCTGGCGGTGATTCTGGAATGCCGCGATGTCGAACGGACGGGAGAGGTGAAAAATCTCCTCAACGGCAGTACAAAAATAATAAATATCGATCATCATCCGGATAACACGGGTTACGGGAACGTTGCCTGTCTTGACGATAAAGCTTCGGCTGTTGCCGAAATACTCACGGAATACTTTTTAGAGATAAAGCACGATATGGATGCTGACGCGGCGACTCAATTATATACGGCCATTCTGACCGATACAGGACGATTTCGATTCAATTCGACATCGCGCAGGACAATGGAGATTGCCGGAAGACTGATCGAGCTGGGCGCCGATCCGCGTCATATCAGCGACAGCGTTTATTACTCCCTAGATGAATCCACGATGCGCCTGATCGGCAAGGTTTTTTCCAGAATGGAATTTTATGACAGCGGCAGGATCTGCCTGATCGCTATCGATAATGAGATGATTCGTACAACCGATTTCAATTCCGCCGATACCGAGGGCATGGCCGAATATACATTGTTTGGGAAAAGAGTGCAGGCCGGCGGACTTTTGAGGGAAATGCGGCCCGGTCATACGAAAGTATCGCTCAGATCACGGGTTCAATTCAATGTCGGAGCTCTGGCGCACCGATACGGCGGCGGCGGACACAAGAACGCCTCAGGTTTTCATATCGATCTGCCTCTCGATGCAGCCCTGGAACAGGTTCTTAATGACCTGAAGGAGGTTGTCAATGATGCAGTATGACGGCATTCTCCTTTGTGAAAAACCGTACGGCGCGACCAGTCATAAGGTCATTCATGAAATGCGGCAGATCACCGGCCAGAAAAAAATCGGGCACACCGGGACGCTTGATCCTCGCGCCACCGGACTTTTGGTTCTCTGTCTGGGCCGGGCCACAAAAATATCGCAGTTTCTCGGCGATCTTGATAAAACCTATGATGCCGTAGTAAGACTGGGGCAGAGTTCTTCGACTTATGATTCCGAGGGTGTCGACATGAACGCAAAACCGCAGCCGGTACCGGAACTGACCGAAAAGGATATTCTGGGTTTGCTGGGACAATTCAAAGGCCGGATAATGCAAACCGTTCCGCCTTATTCTGCGGTTAAAGTGGATGGCCGGCGATTATATAACCTGGCGCGCAAGGGCAAAGAGTTCGAACTGCCGGAAAAGGAAGTCGAAATAAAGGAAATCAGGCTGACCAAGCTGGAACTGCCCGATCTGCACCTGACGATCGAATGCTCCAAGGGGACATACATCCGGACTCTGGCGAATGATATCGGCAACAAAATCGGTTGCGGGGCATATCTGGCTTCGCTTGTCAGAACCAGAGTCGGACAATACCGGCTTCAGGATGCCACGACTCTCGCCCAGGCCAGACATTATCGGGACGCCGGTGTACTGGCTAAATATGTCAAACCGATAGAATCGGTCCTGGCTTTTCCGTGGTTGAGGGTCTGCAAGGAATTCAGTCCGTTTATATTGACGGGACAGGTTCCGAGGATGAAGGATATCAGCGAGGTCGGGGGGGCTTTTGAGGTCGACGAGCTGATATCATTAAAGGATCACAATGACAAAATAGTCGCTGTGGGCCGTTCCGACGTACGCTCGAGCTTGCTCAAGAAAGGCACCGATAATAATTTTTTTAGATATGTCAGGGTACTAAATTGAATCTTGAACTGATCAGAGGTATCGAAAACTTCGAGGGATTTGACGGCCGAACCGTGGTAACGATCGGCACTTTTGACGGGCTGCATCTGGGGCATCAGGCGATTCTGCACCAGTTGAAAACTGCCGCCGAGCAAAGGCAGATGCATGCGCTGGCGGTTACATTTGAGCCGCATCCCAGGGTGCTGGTGACTCCGGATTCGCCGCCGCTTCTGCTGACCTGCCTGAATGAGAAAACGAAGCTGTTTGAAGACTATCTTGACGGGACCCTGTTGATTCTGAAATTTACGCGCGAACTCATGAATCTGACTGCCGAGGAATTTACACGGACTTATCTGGTGGAACGTATCAACCTGGCCAAGCTGATCGTTGGGTACGATCATGCTTTCGGCAAGGGGAGATCCGGAACCATTAATGACCTGATGAGTCTGAGCCGCAAATATTCTTTTGAACTGGAAATTGTCGATCCGGTTATTGTCGGCGGGCGTCCCATATCATCGACCAGAATCCGCCACCTTCTGGCCGAAAATAATCTGCCGCAGGCAATCGAGTTTCTGGGACATCCTTATCCCCTGAGCGGAAAAGTAATGGGGGGAATCGGTTTGGGCAAAAAGATCGGTTTTCCGACGGCCAATCTCGAATACAGCCAGCGCAAGCTGCTTCCCGGTGACGGTGTGTACTCCTGTTCAGTCGAGGTGAAAGATAAGAAATATGACGGGATGATGTTTATCGGGAAGAATCATTTCAATCCGACAGTCGCCAAGTCAGTCGAGGTCAACATCTTCGATTTTGATGAGGATATCTACGGGGCGGAACTCTTCTGCTATCCCGAGGTATATATCAGGGAAAATCGAAAATACGCCAATCCTGATGCGCTCGTTGAGCAAATCAAACTGGACAAGAAAAAAATACTCATGTTGAAGAAATAGAGGAGATTAATCGATGGCTATCACCAAAGAACAAAAAGAGGAAATTATTGCACGGTACAGGCTGCACGATAAAGACACCGGCTCGCCTGAAGTGCAAATAGCCATTCTGTCAGAGGACATTACAGCTCTGACGGAGCATTTGAAAATGCATCGCAAGGATTTTCACAGCCGCAGAGGGCTGTTGAAAAAGGTCGGACAGCGCAGACGACTGCTCGATTACTTAAAAGATCGTGATATTGAAAGTTATCGTCATTTGATCGATCAGTTAAACATCAGACGATAACGCAGGAGCATTTATGGAACAACGAGTTGAACTGGAAATAGGCGACAAAAAACTCAGTATCGAAACGGGGAAAGTCGCCAAACAGGCTAACGGCGCCGTCATGGTGCGGCTGGGGGATACTATCATCCTGTCGGCTGTCGTGTGCGGTGAGGACCCGAATGACGGGCGCGATTTTTTTCCGCTGACGATCGACTATCGCGAAAAGACATACGCTGCCGGGAAAATTCCGGGAGGCTTTTTCAAAAGAGAGGGAAGACCTTCCGAGAAAGAAATCCTGTCAATGAGAATTATCGACCGGCCGATAAGACCGCTTTTTCCCGAGGGATTTTTCAACGAAGTGCAATGCCATAATATTGTGCTGTCCGCGGATCAGGAAAATGACGCCGATATTCTCGGATTGATCGGGACATCGGCCGCCCTGGCTATATCGGACATACCTTTCGTGAAGGCGATCGCCGGCGTCCGGGTCGGACGTATCGAAGGCAAGCTGATGATCAACCCGACCTTCAAGGAACTCGAGGAATCGGATATCAACATCACGGTTGCCGGTTCGGCCGAATCGATCACCATGGTTGAGGGAGGCGGACGCGAGATTTCGGAAGCGGAAATGATCGAGGCGCTTGCTTTCGGTCATGAT
>JBFMFJ010000121.1:0-9331 GCA_040752235.1 Candidatus Zixiibacteriota bacterium
GAAGCTTCCCGATCGGCTTGCCGATGCCATCGGCTATCATCATACGCCATCTATGGATAACCAGAGTGACAATCTGGCATTCCTGATAAACCTGGCCAACTTTATTGCCCATAACGGATTACCGGTCGATACAGGCGGTCTTTCCAACACCAGACTGGATCCGGAGACGATCAAATTTTTCAAAATTGACGACAGCTATATTGACCAGCTAAAGTCACGGCTGATTGATGAATATATGAAAGCCGAAACCTTTATGAAAATCGCTGGAATGAATTAAATGTCCTCTTTTGGGGCCTGGTGATATTAAGGGCCCCATTCGGCTCGCCCTGTGAACTAAATCCAGCCCCCTTGTTCATATTTTCCTATGATACAATAAATTACCTTGACAAATCGGAATAAAGCCGCATCTTATTCCACTTAATTGGATAAAATGAGACGTAATGGACCTATCGCTTTTCGATTATTACCTGCCTGAAGGCCACATTGCCTACCACCCGGCCAGACAACGCGATCTTTCGCGCCTGATGATCCTGGATCGTTCTACCGGTCGGATTGACCATGGAAAATTCCCCGATGTCGTGGATTATATGAATGAAGGTGACGGGTTGGTAGTGAATGATACCAGAGTCCTCAAGGCCAGGATGTTTGCCCGACGTGCCTCCGGCGGAAAAATTGAAATATTCCTGCTCGAAGAAAAGCGCTTCGAGGACCAGGATTGCTGGGAGGTGTTGACTCACCCGACCAAACGGGTCAAAGAAGGCGAATCCCTGTTTCTTGATGACGTCTCAACTTTTGAAGTCGTCAAAAAGCTGCCGACCGGCAAATCTTTGATCAAGTTCAAAAGCAAGGCCGAAGCGCAACGCCTGATCGCCAAATTCGGGCATATTCCGCTGCCCATTTATATTCATCGCGATGATGAAAAGAAAGACGAAACCCGATATCAGACTATCTTCGCCGACCCGCAGAAGACCATGGCAGTCGCGGCTCCAACCGCCGGATTGCATTTCACCAATCGGACTATAAGCCGAATAAAAAACAAAGGCGTCGATATTATCCCTATTACTCTTCATGTCGGTTACGGGACTTTTAAGACCGTTAAGGTCGATGACATTGATGCACACTCGGTCGATGCCGAATTTGCCGAGATTTCCAAAGAGGCGGCCGATCGAATTAATAAAATCAGGGCTAATGGAGGCAAAATCTTTGCCGTCGGGACTACCTCGGTCAGGACGCTGGAATCGGCCACACTCGTTGATGGCCTGGTTCAGCCGTATACCGGGTATGTCGATTTGTATATCAAGCCGGGGCATGATTTTAAACTTGTTGATCATTTAATAACCAATTTTCACCTTCCCAAATCATCTTTGATTATTCTGGTCTCCGCTTTTGCGGGACGGGAAAAAATCCTTGAGGCTTATAATCTGGCCGTCAGAGAGGGATACCGTTTTTACAGCTACGGCGACTGCATGCTGATACTGTAGGTTCAATTAAATAAATTTATTCTTTCAATTACAAAATACACCCGATATATTAGACCGATATGAACACGGTTGCCTTGATTGTCGCGGCTGGACGGGGAATCCGACTCGGCGGTGATACCCCGAAACAGTTCCGAAATATTCTCAATCGTCCTCTTCTCGGATGGACGGCGATGCAGTTTGAAAAGGCGCGGCTGGTCGATGAAATAATTCTTGTCGTCGCCGAGGATTTTATGCTTTACGCCAACGATAAGGTGGTCAACCAACTGCCTTTCAGCAAATTGAAACGCATTATCAAAGGCGGTGAAACGAGGCGGGAGTCGGTTCTTAATGGTCTCAAGGCGTTGCCGATATCGACCGGATATGTCGCTATTCATGACGGCGCCCGGCCTGTTGTTGACGTCGCCGATATTGACCGGGTTATCGAAACCGCCCACAAGGAGAGAGCCGCGATTCTGGCTCGTCCGGCGGCCGATACCATCAAGCGAGTCGAGGGGGATTTTATAATCTCCACTCTTGATCGCGGGAAATTATATCAGGCCGAAACGCCCCAGGTTTTTCAGTATGATTTGATAATGTCGGCGCATGAAAAATATCTTCCCGGCCGGGAAGTGACTGATGATTCCTCTCTGGTGGAATCGCTCGGATTTAAAGTAAAAACAGTAGTGCCAAATAAGCGAAACCCGAAAGTGACTACCGAAGAAGACATGGATATAATCAGGATGATAATAGAGGAGAATTGCCGTGAAGCCTGATATCCGTATCGGGATAGGTTATGACTCGCACCGCTTTGTGAGAGGGCGGCCATTGGTGCTTGGAGGTATCATTATTGCCCATGAATATGGGCTTGACGGCCACAGCGATGCCGATGTGCTTCTGCATGCCATCGCCGATTCCATTCTTGGAGCGGCCGGACTCAGCGATATCGGAGTATATTTCCCTGATACTGACGAGCAATTCAGGGATATGCAATCGACGAAACTGCTTGCCGAAGTCTTTACGATGATCGTGAATAAGGGCTTTCAGGTGGGCAATGTCGATGCCGTCATTATTGCCGAAAAACCCAAACTCGCGCCCCATATCGAGGCCATGAAATCGAAGATCAGCCGAATTTTGGTGGTAACACCCGATGATATAGGCCTTAAGGCCACCACCAACGAACAAATGGGATTTGTCGGCAGGGAAGAGGGAATTGCGGTCATTGCCACTTCTTTATTGTATAAAGACCATGGAACAATCACTCAATCTGATCAATGATTTTCTTCAAAAGCTGTTTGCATATGGGCCGGTATGGATATATCTGGCCCTTGTTGCGGCTGCTTTCATTGAAAATGTTTTCCCGCCGTTCCCGGGCGATTTTTTCACCATCGCCGGAGGCGCTCTGGCTGCGGCCGGTTGGCTGAACATCTTTCTTGTCTTTGCCGCTGTTTATCTGGGGGGAATAGGCTCAACTATGGTCGTTTATTACCTGGGATTTTCATTGGGGAGAAATTTCTTCATTAAAAAGAATTATAAGATTTTTTCGGCAGATGATATAAATAGGCTGGAAATATGGTTCTCCCGAAAGGGGGCGCTTCTGCTCGTTTTCAGCCGCTTCATGGTCGGCGCGCGGGCTGCCATCGCTCTTGTCTGTGGTATTGGTCATTTCAGCCCGCTTAAGACCTTCACCTTTTCCTCAATATCTTTCTGGCTTTTCAATGCTTTATTGTTGTTCAGCAGTTATATTTTTGTTGTCAACTTTGATACAATAGCGCATTATTTCCACCTGTATGAAAAAATAGTCTGGCCGATAATAGTCGGACTGATAATAATATTTGTTATCTTGAGAGTTAAGAAAATCAGAGATAATGGAAAAAAAGCTTAAAATTCTGGTATTGGCCGGAGGGCTCTCCGAAGAGCGCGAAGTTTCCCTGGCGTCGGCGAGAGCCATCACTGCAGCCATCAGGCAACTCCAGTATGAAGTTGCCGTGATTGATTCGGCTTCGGGGTTATCC
Organism: Candidatus Zixiibacteriota bacterium; assembly: GCA_040752235.1. Taxonomy (GTDB): domain Bacteria; phylum Zixibacteria; class MSB-5A5; order GN15; family PGXB01; genus PGXB01. Next base: position 3,473 of record JBFMFJ010000121.1, read on the forward strand.
CTGCTCGACGCCAATGGCAATTATCTATTGGCTGAAGATACCGCCTCGCTTTCCAAAATCGCCATGAAACAAACTGATAATCTGGCCCTTTCCGAATCGATAAAATCTGGGGGCTACAATGACTCCGATCTGGTTTTTCTCGCCTTGCACGGCGGAAAGGGGGAAGATGGCACCATACAGGCTCTTCTGGAGCTGGCCGGGATGAAATACACCGGCTCCGGCATCCTTGCCTCGGCCATAGCCATGGATAAGGCCTTCGCCAAACGCGTTGTCAGTTATGAGGGTATACTGACACCCGATTGGCTTATCATAAAAGGAAATGACCTTAATAATACTGACAACTTAATTGAACAAATTAAATCGCATTTCGTATTTCCCCTTATAATAAAGCCCAATAACTCGGGATCGACCGTTGGCCTGACGCTGGTAAAAAAGGCGGACCAACTCCCTGCCGCGATAGAAACTGCACGCAAAGTAACCGGGCAGGTACTGGTGGAGCAATATATTGCAGGCCGCGAGATAACGGCTGCCGTGCTTAATGGCAAGGCTCTGCCGCTTGTGGAAATAGTCCCGACGAATGAATTGTATGACTATCAGTGCAAATATACGAAGGGAAAGTCTAATTACCTGTGTCCGGCTCCCATTGATGATAATATTAGGAATCACATTCAAAAGACCGCTTCGAAAATATATGAAATGATCGGCTGCTCCGGACTTGCGCGGGTCGATTTTATTCTCGGCAAAGGGAACCATGCCTATTTTCTGGAGGTAAATACATTACCGGGGATGACCGAACTCTCACTGGCGCCGATGGCCGCCAGAGAGGCAGGTATCAGCTTCGAAAGACTCGTGGATTTGATTTGCGAGGCGGCGTTGAATAAATGAAAGATATCGCGAAATATGAAATCGATGGAATCCTGTTTGATCTGGGCTCGACTCTTCTTGAATATGAGACTCTTCCGTGGAATGTTCTTGATGTAAATTGTATCAATTCCGGCTATAGTTTTTTGAGGCAGAGTGGTTACACAGTCCCGCCTATTGATAAATTTTGGGCGAATCATGTCGAAATATGGCAGCGTTATCGGGAGCGTGCTTTCGAAACGCTCGAAGAATGGTGTATAATCGACGCCGTCAAAGACCTTCTTGGCTCGTTTAACATAAACGGCAATGGGCGGTTGCCCGAGCAATTCTTTGAAGCTTATTATGCCCCCGTTTCACGGCAATTATCCATTTTCGCAGATGCTCATTCGGTTTTGCAAAAGCTTAAAACCAGTGGTAAGCGAATCGGGCTGGTCTCCAATACTTACTTCCCGGAGGAATATCATATCGAAGAATTGAAGCGCTTTGGCCTTTTTCCTTACCTGAATTTTACCGTTTTTTCGGTCACTTTTGGTTATCGAAAACCGCATCCGTCCATATACGGCAAAGCTCTTGAACTCCTTGAAACGGAACCGAAGAAGACTCTGTTTGTCGGTGATCGCTATGTCGAGGACTGCGAGGGGCCAAGGGTCGCTGGCATGCATACAATCATAAAGTACCGCACCGGAAAAGAATATCCGGAACTGATAAAAGAGGGGCAGATAATCGTTTATTCTTTGACGGAAATGCTTGAATATATTGCAGATTGATTTGACGATTTCACATTGGATTTATATATTTCTTTTTTTGATATCATATCTGAGAAAAAGGAGTGATTATGGATCAGACTGAAGTTTTATTACGGGATATAAGTAATGCCAATGGCGTTTCCGGACATGAAGGGGCCGCCCGCGAAGTAATGGCCGGTTATATGAAGGGACTGGCCGACATCAGTTACGACAAATTGGGTTCCTTGATCGGCCGTAAAAAAGGAACTGCCGACTCGCCCCGGGTTCTCGTGGCCGGGCATCTCGACGAAATTGGTTTCATGGTCAAGGAAATCACCAGCGAAGGCTATATCAAATTTCTGTCGCTCGGCGGTTGGTGGGGCCATGTCGCTCTCGCTCAGCGTGTCCGTATCATGACCTCCAAAGGTCCCGTTATCGGGGTAATTGGCTCAACGCCGCCGCATCTGTTGAAGCCAAAGGATCGCGAAAAGGTCCTTGAAATAGAGGATATGTTTATCGATGTCGGCGCCATGGAAAAATATGATGTTACCAAAAAACTTGGCGTGAAGGTCGGTGATCCGATCATCCCCGATTCCCAGTTCACCATCATGAATAATGACCAAATGTATCTTGCCAAGGCTCTCGATAACCGGGTCGCCTGCGCCATGGTCATTGAAATCCTCCGTCATTTCAAGAAAGCAGCCCATCCCAACACTATTTTCGGCGTTGGCACGGTTCAGGAAGAGGTCGGCATCCGCGGCGCCAAAACAGTGGCTCACGCCGTTGACCCTGATGTCGCTGTTATTCTCGATGTCACCGTTGCTCGTGATATTCCACCGGACGGATACAAAGTATCCGAGAAGCTGGGAGCCGGCGCCGCTATTCTGGTTTATGACGGCGGCATGATTCCCAATCAGAGACTCCGGCAGTTGCTAATGAAAACAGCCGAAGAAAATAAAATTCCTTATCATCTGACGTCACTATTGCGGGGAACAACCGACGGAGCCGCGGTTCATGTCACCCGCTCCGGCGTCCCGACCGTTTTCCTTGGCATTGAAACCAGATACATCCACTCGCACAACAGCATTATTTATCGTAAAGACTATGACAACATTGTAAAACTGGCCGTGGCGGTTATTAAAAAGCTGAACAAGAAAACTGTGGATTCATTGACCGCGGCATGAGGACATTAAAATGGCATTGCGTTTGACAAATACAATGACGCGTAAACAGGAAGAATTCGCGCCTATTGAGGACAGGCATGTTCGCATGTATACCTGCGGCCCGACCGTTCATGATTTCGCCCATATTGGAAACTTCCGGACATACATGTTTGAGGATCTCCTGCGCCGCTATCTGAAATATAAGGGATACAAAGTAACGCAGGTGATGAACCTGACCGATATCGACGACAAAACCATTAGAAAATCTCGAGAACTGGGTATATCGCTTGATGAATATACGTCCAAATACAAAAAGGCCTTTTTTGAAGATATCGATACCCTTCGCATCGAACGGGCCGAACATTATCCCGAAGCCACTACTCATGTGGACGAGATGGTCGAAATGGTGATGACTTTGATAAAGAAGGGTCTGGCCTACGAAGTCGAGGGAAATTACTATTATCCCATTTCCAAATTCCCCGATTACGGCAAATTATCGCATATCGACCTCGAGGGACTTAAGCCGGGCGCCCGTGTCGCTTCCGATGAGTATGAAAAAGAATCAATCTCCGATTTTGCTCTCTGGAAGGCCTGGGATGAAAATGATGGCAATGTCTTTTGGGAAACCGAACTGGGCAAGGGCCGCCCGGGATGGCACCTGGAATGCTCCGCCATGTCGATGAAATATCTCGGAGAGACTTTTGATATACATACCGGCGGCGTCGATAACATTTTCCCGCACCATGAGAATGAGATTGCTCAGTCCGAAGGTGCTACTGGGAAGACTTTTGCGAATCTGTGGCTGCACAGCGAGCATCTGATTGTCGACGGCCGCAAAATGGCCAAGTCGTTGAATAACTTCTTTACTCTTCGCGAGGTGATAGAAAAGGGTTACTCGGCTATTGCAGTGAGATATGCCTTGTTATCAACGCACTATCGCCAGCAGCTGAATTTCACTTTCGAACGTATCGAGGCGGCCGCCAATGCCCTGGAGCGTTATACCGACTTCTATAATAACCTCGTCGATTTCCCCGGTGGTCAATCGTCGGGCGAGGCTGACGCCTATATAGACAAACTGATTTCCGGTTTCGAGGCCTCGCTTGATGATGATCTTAATATTTCCGCCGCCCTGGCTGAGGTTTTCGATTTTATTCGCGACATCAACCGCCTGAAGGCCGAAAATAAACTCTCGGCCGACGAGCGGGATCGGGCTCTGGAGGCGCTAAAAAAGATCGATACGGTCCTTGATTTCCTGCCTCACGCCGATGAGGGCATCGACAGTGAAATTGAACACCTGATTCAGAAAAGAGTGGAGGCCAAAAAACGCCGCGATTTTGCCGCTGCCGATAAAATCAGGGATGAGCTTCTGCAAAAAGGTATCATTCTTGAGGACACGCCCACCGGTACAAAATGGAAAAGAAAAATATAGCCGAGCCGATGCACCGTTGATGCGTAATTAAATTGGGAACAATTATTTGGCTTGACATATTTGTAAAAATATATATAATAGCTTTCTGTTTATCGGCGCCGGCGTAACTCAGATGGTAGAGTAGCTGATTTGTAATCAGCCTGTCGGGGGTTCGAGTCCCTTCGCCGGCTTTAGAAAGCTGAAGGGATCAGAAAGGCAGCCGATAAGAAAAGTATGATTTTGGAGGGGTTCCCGAGCGGCCAAAGGGAACAGACTGTAAATCTGTCGGCGAAGCCTTCGGAGGTTCGAATCCTCCCCCCTCCAGAAAATAAAGCCTGAAGCAATTCAGGTTTTTTATTTTATCCCACCACTTAATGATGGCATCAAATTCCACCAATTGATAAATTGTATTATCAACAGATGCAATAGGGAGAAGGCCAATGACATGCTCGAAAATAAGATTTATAAGGCATAATGTTCTGCTAATTGGTGCGCTGCTGTTCATTATTTGCACATGTGGCAAAGATGAACCGACTGAGCCGCCGAAAAATAATCCGCCGATATTTCTTTCACCGCTGCAGACCGAAGCTTCAGGGGGCATCAATTACGTTTACAGGACAGAAATCGATGATTCCGACGGCCCGGATACAATTATCACATATCTGGATTATCCCGATTGGCTCACGCCCTCGGGAGACAGCATTTACGGCATTCCTGAAGACGGCCTCGATGACACAATCTTTTCAGTGATTTTCTCCGATGGAATCAATCATGACACTCAGATGGTCATTATCGATATGATCCCCAGCCTTGTTGTTTATGGCGACACCCGTTCCGGTCATGAGGCGCATCAGGCAATTGTGAATCGTATTATCACTGTCCACTCATCCGCCGTTTTTCATGTCGGTGACCTGGTCAATAATGGCAATCTCCAGAGCGACTGGGACATTTTTAACAGCATCGTTTCCGGGATGCTGGCTATGTCGGAGTTTTTCCCGGCTCTGGGGAATCATGAATATCAATCCCCGCTCTATTTCGCCAATTTTGAACTGCCCGGCAATGAACAGTGGTACGCGGTCGATAGAAACCGCATTCATTTTATCATTCTGAATACCTGTGTCGATATTTCCGCCGGGTCCGAGCAATACCAATGGCTTTTGTCCGACCTCGCGGCGATTCCCGAAAATACTCTCTTTACCGCGGCCGTCTTCCACCATCCGCCCTATAGCACCGGGCAGCACGCCGAAGATGAGTTGGGTTTGCGGGAAATTCTGGTTCCGCTTTTTGGGCAATATGGGTTCGATATCGCCTTTACCGGCCATGATCATGATTATGAGCGGTCATATTGCGGGGGCATTTATTACATTGTGGCCGGCGGGGGAGGAGCCCCTCTTCGCGGCCAGGCCAGAAGCCACCCCTGCAGCCAATTATTCCTGGAAAAATATCATTTCTGCAAATTATCACGAGTCGATAACCGCCTGATCGTAAATGTCTTCGACATTGATGGATTGTTGATCGACCATTACGAAATCATTAAATAATAATTATGCCCCAAAACCAAAAGCCCCCCGGTCGTGGGGGGCTTTTGTGTATGTGGTGTAACCTGTTGTAACGTCAGGTCGGGCAAAATGACGTTACTTCAGGAGGACCATCTTCTTGGTGGCCTTGAAGGTACCGGCTTCTGCCTTGTAGAAGTAGATAC
>JBFMFJ010000122.1:0-9299 GCA_040752235.1 Candidatus Zixiibacteriota bacterium
CAGGCAGCCAACGGCGAAGAGGCTCTGTAAAAAATAGAAAGAGAACGTCCCGATGTCATCCTGCTTGACCAGAAAATGCCCGGCTTAAGCGGTATTGAGACACTCCAGCGCATCCGTGAGAAAGATCCGACTCTTCCGGTCATCATTCTGACCGGGCATGGCGATTATCATACCGCCCTGGCCGGCATCCGGCTCGATATAACCGACTTCATGCAAAAGCCGATCGATATCGATCAACTGGCCGAACGGATTCATAAGTTGCTGGAAAAAGGCGAGGAGCAGTCGCTGAAAGAACCGACTATCGCCGAACTGATGGCGCCGCCAAGCCTGTATCCAAAGGTGTACATCGATGATCCGTTGACTACCGTACTGAAAGCTATTCATGAGGCATATACAAAACCGGTGCCGGAGACTTCCCGATTCGGTCAGGTGCGCTCCGCGCTCGTCTTTGACCGCAATGAGAATTTCCTGGGGATAGTCCGCTTCTCGACATTATTGAGTCTGCTGGTTCCGTCGTTTCTGAGTGATTCACCGTACGCCAGCTTTTTTACCGGCATGTATCTGGCTCAGACCAAAGTCTTTGGAAGACTCACCATAAGCGGTCTGATTAAAGACCGGGTTTTTGTCGATATTGATGCCCCTATCATGGAAGCGATTCATCTGCTGGTGGAGCACAAGCTGATCAATATCGCAGTGCTGAAGGATAATGAACTGGTCGGCATCCTGCGCAGCCGCGACATTATTGTCGAGACAGCGCGTCTGGCAGGTGCACTATAAAATTGACGGCTATTCGATACAATCGAGCCGCCTATCAAATCAGTCCGGGAGAGACTGTGCCAAAATGGTGTCGGGTACTCCAACCCGACACCATTTGCTATTTTGAGACTGGTTTACACATCCACCAATCTCCGCCAAAGAGGGGATGGAAAAAACCTATTTTAATTGTGGGCGGCAGATCCTTCATACTTCAGGAGACCTGTCCTCATCTGCCTACAGTATATCTTCAATTTAATTGGATATTTCTTAGGTCATCACGCCGGCGTCGCTGAAATCTATCTGGAATTCGGTGCGGCCCGGCTGGACTGTCTCGAGATCAAAGGAAAAATTGTGGTTGATAAGAATCTCGCGGATAAGGGTCAGGCCGATTCCCTGACCATTCTTGCGCGTGCTGTAAAAAGGTGTGAACAGGTACGGCCGCGCCTGAGCCGATATCCCCTCGCCGCTGTCGATGATTTTCAATAATGGTGAACTCGATACCTCGGTGCATATCTCGATTTTGCCGCCATTGTCTATCGCCTCGATGGCGTTCCTGAATACATTCACCAGCACCTGCTCCATTTGCTGCACATCGATATCAACTACCATAGGCGATTCCGCCAGTCTCCAGCTTAATTCGATTTTCCGCTCACGGCATTCGGCATCCATCAGGATACCAACCGATTCGAGCAGTTTATGTACATCATATGGTACTTTCTTTGGCGGCGGTATCCGCACCACATTGGCGAAATTAGCCATGAAATCATTGAGGTTGATATTACGGTTTATGGCCACTTTGATAATATTTTCATAGTCGACGCGATCTTCCGGAGTCAATTGGTCTTTGTAATTAAGCGAACTCTGCAGTATCGAATTTACCGCCCCGACCGAATTGTTCACCTCGTGGGACATCATCCGGATGACTTTATCGTAAGCTCGTTTCTGGGAAGCGATAATTTCACGGGTTAGCTCCTCGATAACTATAAAATGCCGGTGAAAGCCGCGATCGAGAAACTGTGATTTGCGGCAGCGGTATGTTCTGATGCCGCTGACCCGGATAATACGCACCTCGCCCGGATTCATTCCGGCCAGTTGTCCTCCCAGGACATCGGTAAACTGATCGAGCGAACAGCCGTAGGTCTCATCCTCCTGCAATCCAAGCATTTCGCGCGCGGCCGGATTGATCGTGTTGATTTTTTCATCGAGGTCGAAAATAATAACGCCGATCGGCGTGACTTCGATAAGACGTTCCAGGAAAAAATGCTGTTCGCGCTGTTTGACGCGTTCGTTTCGCAATTGCTCTATCATCTGATTATAGACATCAATAAGCTGATCCAGTTCATGCTGGCCGGTTTTGAGGAAGGTCGTATTGAATTCCCGGTCCTTGATCGACTCTATCCCCGCCGTCAGAAGGTTGAGCGGTTTGAGAAAAGCGCGATAGAGATGTATTGTAATAACCAGACTGGCGATGATAAATACTTCGATTATTAAAAAGAGATACCGGCTTTGCTCAATCAATAATATGGATAATCCCAGAAAAAGGACATGAATCAGGACCGCGAAGGTTATAAACTTGTGACGAAGCTTCATAAGGATATGCCGTACTTCTCGAGTCTGCGGTACAACGCCGCCCGGCTCAATCCGAGCGAGCGGGCAATTTTGCTGATATTATTTCCATGGAACTCGGCCGCCTTTTGTATCATGGAACGTTCCATTTCCTCCAGTGTGATAGTCCCGACGGCCGGAAGGTCGCCGCTGTTGACAGCTTTCGGGGGCAGGTCCAGTTGTGCCTTGAAATCGGGATAATCCAGGCGGTCACGGCTGTTGACCAGCACCGTCCGTTCCACAACATTTTTCAATTCCCTGATATTGCCCGGCCATGCCAGATCGCTCAGCCAGTTAACAGCGCTGTCGGTCACCGAGAGATTATCCCGCCCGTAGATGACCTTAAGATTATTTATGAAATAATTCACCAGTAAGGGAATATCTTCCTTGCGCTGTCGAAGCGGCGGCAGTCTCAAAATAATCAAATTTATCCGATAGTACAAATCTTCCCGGAAACGCCCGTTCTTGACCATCTCTTCAAGTTCCCGGTTAGTTGCGGTAATCAATCGGAAATCGGCAGTGAGATTTTCGCTCGATCCAAGGACTTCGAAACTCCTGTCTTGAAGAACACGCAGCAGTTTCACCTGGCTTGCGGCATCGAGATCACCTATTTCATCAAGGAAGATCGTGCCGCCATCGGCCATTTTGAAGCGCCCGACTCGATCGTACATGGCATTGGTAAAGGAACCTCTTTTATGCCCGAACATCTCGCTTTCGAAAAGCGTTGAGGGAATACTCCCCAGATTGACCTTGATAAACGGCCCGTTACGGCGCTCGCTGTTGACATGAATTGCTTCGGCAATTAACTCTTTTCCCGTTCCGCTCTCCCCCATTATAAGGACGGCGGCATCAGTGGCGCTTACCCGACCGGCCATCTCCAGCACCGTGATCAGTTCCGTGTTTACGCCGATGATATTATCGAAATTGTACCGCTTGTTCAGCTCTTCCCTTGTCAAAATCCTCTTATCGCCGGTATCGTATCGGCTGGACAGACTCAGGGCCGTCCTGATCGACTGGAGAAACCGCTCATTGTTCCATGGTTTGGTAATAAAATCGACCGCCCCGATTTTCATCCCCTCGACCGCCAGCGGAATTGTCCCCCAGGCAGTCATCAAAATGACCGGTCTGTCCGGGCAAAGCGACTTCAGATTTCCAAGCAGTTCAAGTCCCTCTTCACCCGATGTCTGCATCGAGAAATTCATATCGATGATAAATAAATCCGGCGTGGTCGACTTGAGCGCGTGAAGAGCGCTTTCGGGCGAATCGGCCGACGTTACTTTATAACCCGCCTGCTTAAGCATCAGACCCAGCGAAGACCTGACGGCGCTGTCGTCATCCACTATCAATATATTTGCAGTCTTCATATCCATACGGCTATACGTCTACCGGGCAAATATGTTACTCATCATGAAGCGCCTCCGCCGGTTGAATTCGGGTGGCCAGCCGGCTCGGATATAATGCGCATATCGTAATTATAAGATATATCATCCCGGCTGAAAAAACCACCGCCAAAATATAGGTTGAGGCCTCGATATCATCAATAAATTGCAGCAACGGAGCCTGTATCGCGACAAAGGTGCCGACAATAATACCAAAAGTGGCCAGCGCCAGTGCCTCGCCGGTTATTTGCCGGAAAATATGATTCGAATCGGCTCCGACGGCGCGCCGCAGGCCGATCTCGCCGCGGCGGCGGTTGATTGAATACCAAAGGACTCCGAATATGCCCAGGGCCACATTGAATATCAGAAATCCTGCGACAATTCCATAGAGAAGCATCCCCATAAGTACATCCCTGACACTCAATGCATGGAGATCCTCCAGACCGGAGATTTTCATATTCCAGCCGGGCGCCATTGCACCCAGGCGACGCATAAGTTGATCCTCGAATTCGACTCCGGTTCCGCTCGTAACGGAAAAAATGAAATAGTCTGGAATCTGTGACGAACTGTCATCAAACACATGTCTTTTGAAGAATCCGCCCTTGGTGGTCATAAACTCACCCCGGAAATGATAATCCGCGGCAACACCCACAATAATGAATTCATCATTTGATCGCGGAATTACTTTCCCCAGAACAGGCTCGTCCCCGAATACTGTTTCCCTTAGCTTTTGTTCGATGACAATGGGTTCTCGAGATGACGCATCGTCCTCCTTGCTGAACCAGCGGCCTTCCAGAATGGGAATATCGAGGACCCTGTCATAATCATCTCCCGCCATACAAATATTCGCCGAATATTCCTGCCCATCAACTTCGAACGATGTGGACCACATGGCCGGAACATAAGGCACATCTCCCGACACCCAGCTTACATTAACTACTTCCGGAGCCGCTTTTATTTCATTATATACCTGCTTCATTGTGGAGACGATTTCGGGCCTCGTAATTTTATTTTCGAGACTGTTCCACCCGGTACTCAGAATAAGGACATTTTTATAATTAAAACCAAGCGGCTCCAGGTAATTCCTGATATTCGAAATTGTCATAGTCCCGACAGCGAACAACACGAGAAAGGAGAAAAATATTTCGCTTATCAGCAGAAAATTCCGCATCTTGCGATTCCATATTAACTTGAACACATGTCGTATCATGCCTCGACTCCTTTCAATGCATCAACCGGATGCAGTCTTGACATTTTCCATGCCGGCAACACTCCCGACAATAATCCGAAGAACAAGCAGATCAAAAGACTGTACAAAAATACCGTAAGATTGACGGTAAATTTGCCAAAAGGAATCAAACCGCTGTCGGTGACAATACTTAAGATTATCGAAGCCAGGACGAATGCAATGGCACCGCCTATCAAAGTCAGGATGACATTTTCGACAATAAATTGACCCACAAGCGTCATCGATGAGGCGCCAAATGCCTTTCGAATGCCTATTTCCGATGATCGCTCGATAATACGGCTGATGTTAAGGTTGACCAGGTTTATGGCCGGAAAGATCATGAACAAAATCATCAGTCCAACCAGTGCGGCAAAAAATTTGGCCCTTTCATCCTCGGAACCCTCACCGAACATGTATGTGGATATTACATCGGTTTGTGTGCCGATCGTACCCTCGACGACATTGAATTCACCTTTCATATCTTCTTTAGCCCTGTCCAGCGCTCTGAGGAATTCCTCCTTTATCGCCGGGAAATCGGATTTGCCGCGGGCAAGGATAAGGGCATGATAGTTGGAAAACGGCCGGTCTATTGTCAGGGCCCCGGTTGATGTCGTCAGCGGAACATAAATATCCGCGTATGATTGCTGCAGAGTAATATCCTCGGCCCTTATAACACCCATAACCCGGAAGTTGCCCGAGGGCGTTTCGATGTACTTGCCGATCGGGGATGAATCCTCGAAAATCTTTTCGCTTGTACGATCGGTTATAACCGCAACATAATCGGCATTCGATACTTCGGCGGCTCCGAACGGCCTGCCTTCCAAAAAGTCGAACTCGAGTATATCCCAGAAAACATTATCGCAGTATTTGATATTGATGGTAAGTTTTTTGTTGTTTGCATATGTGTCGGTCTGACCATAACTGCTGTGAAAGGACATTGTTTCGGGCGTCGTCATCGGTCTGATGTAACTATCCAGAAAGTGGTAGCTTGGGAGCGATGAAATGGCCGTATTCTCCCCTTCAAGTAATATCCGCTCGAAAAACAGGGCGCGGTCCAGCTTGGAACCGGGCCGGGCCGGCGACATGGTATGCACCAGCCCCGAGATGACAATCGTCAGGACCAAAAGAGTGAAAGTGATCCCGAAAAGGCTGACGAATGTGAAGAATTTCCGCCGCATCAGCACTTTCAGGGCAATTTTGATATAATTTTTCAGCATGACACCCCCCTCAATCCACCTGGCTACCGTCATGAAGGCGAATAATCTTCTCTGTCTTCCTGGCCAGTTCATGGTTATGCGTCACCATGACAATCGTCGTCTTTTCATTCTTATTCAGATTCATGAGAATGCTCATGATTTCATCACTCATGGCGGAATCCAGATTCCCTGTCGGTTCATCGGCCAGAATTATATCCGGCTCGCCGACAATAGCACGTGCAATCGCCACCCGCTGGCACTGACCGCCCGACAACTGTGTGGGAAAATGCTTTGTTCTTGCATTTAATCCCACTTTATCGAGCGCTGCCAGCGCCTTTTTGCGGCGGTTTGATGCCGAACATCGACGGTATAGCAGTGGCAGTTCGACATTATCCAGAACAGTCAGGTCGTTGATAAGATGATAGCTCTGGAATATAAACCCGATTTTACTGTTCCTGAATCGCGCCATGGCTCGGTTGTCGAGCTTCATGACAGCCTGTCCCTCAATTTCGACATCTCCCTTGCTGGGGGCATCGAGCAGTCCGATAATATTGAGAAGGGTGCTTTTTCCCGAGCCGGATGGCCCCATAACCGACATGAGGGCCCCTTCATCAATCGAGATATTGATATCTTTCAGGGCCAGTGTTTCTACCGTATTCGTACGATAGACCTTTTCGACATTTGTCAATTGAATCATATTTCGCTCTGCTATATTTATAAGTTGTTTATTATTTCCATTAATTGTTCTTTATCTGGACTTCACTCATATGCCGGAATTTATCCATGCTTGAAATGATTACCTCATCTCCCGGCTCTATCTCGCTCTCGATTTCCACATAGTCAAAATTGGACACACCTATTTTCGCCATCTTGCGCACGGCAACATCACCCTTGACCACGAAAACTTCCTGATCGACATGACCGGTGTAAAACGGCCCGTTCTTGACCCGGACAACATGATTCTTTGATGATGTAACAACGTACACATCGCATCTGATGTTGGGCCGAAGTATTCTGTCGGCTTTGTCGTCAAGCTCTACCAGAAAGGTGATAACACCGTCCTTTACGGCCGGGCGAATGGAGCCGATCCGTCCTGTCAATTGTTTTTCGCCGATACGAATTTTGACCGCCCCGCCGTTCTGCACTTTGTCGGCATGTATATCGGAGATATTGGCATCAATTCTGTAACTGCCCAGGTCTGCGACTCGAACCAGAATATCACCCCGATTTACCGAGGAACCGATATTGTCACTGATCATGGTTATGACGCCGTCATGGGATGGCCTGACATCGGAGAGACCTATCTCCCTTTGAACTTCATCCATCTTATTTTCCTGGATGCTGATCTGAAGATTCAATCCCTTTAATTCGGCCTCGAGAAATGCTTTTTGGTTTTCGATCTGCTTCTCCCATTGTTGTACTTCCTCGAGCGCAATCTTGACATTGAGATCAGCCCTCTGAAGATTTTCCTGGGTTTCGGCGCCGATGTCAAAAAGATGTCTTACCCTGTCATATTGAGTCTTTATAAACTGCGCCTGCAGATTACTGATTTCATAAGATGCCTGCAGATCGATCAGCTTTCTTTCCAGTTCCAGCCGAAGCTGCTCCTTGTTATTCTGAAGCATCTCCAGCTCATCATTGAGTTGTTTTAGTGCCATGCGCGAAAGATCTTTGTTTATTTCAAGGATGACCTCACCTGCTTTGACACTGTCGCCCGATCTATGATACACTTTTTCAATAGTCGAGTTTATCGGGGATGTGATTGCCTGCTCATACTCGGGAACGACTACACCTGATGCCGAGAGAGTCGCCTCAACCGGCCCTATCTCGGCAATGAAAGTCTTGATCTTCCGGGCATCCAGAGTCGGGCTGATAACCTCGCGAAGAGCCCAGACCCCGCCGGCCATCACTAAGAGTATTACCGTAATTTTGAGGATCAGCCTGATTCGGCGTTTTCGTATAATTTCCGGGGGAATTTCTCTATCCATTCGCCAACAAACTCCTGTTTAGTTTCTTTTTACGTAATTCAATTCCCGTGCCGAAAAAAATGTGTTGTATTTCAACAGGTTAGAAATGACTGGAGAGTGGAAAAGTGTCCGAAAACGGACAGCCTGTCCGATCGCGGATAATTGTATTTTTTGAAAATAAAAAGGGCGGCCTGAGCCGCCCGTAAAATTGTCGAAAATGGATACTATCCGAAGGGTTGTTCACGGTTGAGAATCTTCCTGATATTCACTATCTGGCCCGAATGATAAAAGTCATGCATACATAAAAAGGATATGGACTGCCAGGCCGGAACTTTACGCTCGCCCCAATCAACCCCCTTTTCCAGATCCGCATCCGGTATTTTTTCGGCAGCCGCTATCGATTTTGCCTGCAATTCAAAAAGCTGTGCCCTGAGTTCGGCCAATGAAGGGTAAACCGAAGGATCATCGGCGATTTTGGAGCCGCCGCCAAACAACTCCTTATAATTGCCGAAATCATCGATATCCTCTCCAAGACACTTCAGGATGAAAACATTGCTGTGGACCAAATGTCCGGTTTGCCACCGAATGTGGTTATGCCCATGCGCGCCCTGTTCCAGCGATTCCTCTTCCGTTATATCATCAACAAGCCGTTTTAAAACCTGCTGATTGACCTTCATCATATAGAGTAGATTCTCACGGTATGACATGATATACTCCCTGTTTTGGTTAAGAATGTGGTACAGCATACGCATTATATCAGCGAATGTTCTGTCTCTATAAAATATCCTGCCATTTTCTCAAGAAATATCAATACCTTTGTTATCAGATTTTTGTATCTATGGCAATGTACTTCTGATTTGCCTTCTCGGCGTAATATGGGTATAATGTCAGGTAAACTTTTTTTATAGGATTAATTATGTCGAAATTGACTTTTTATGGCGCCACCGGAACAGTGACAGGCTCACGGTTCCTTTTGGAAATAAAGGACCTTAAACTCCTGATCGACTGCGGCTTATTTCAAGGCCCCAAGGAAAACCGACAGAGAAACTGGGAGCCGTTTCCCGTGCCTCCGTCGGAAATAAACGCGATTCTCCTGACACATGCCCATATTGACCATATCGGCTATCTTCCCCGCCTATGCAAAGACGGTTTTGCCGGGCCGATAATA
>JBFMFJ010000123.1:0-9276 GCA_040752235.1 Candidatus Zixiibacteriota bacterium
CGCCCGCATCGATTCATTCAGGATAATTTCGGAAAAAAATTTCTGGGCGGCCCGCGCCGATGATGCGCCCATTTTGACCCAGACCGGCGGAATCGAGGCCGCATCGTGCAGGTTATCCATCCCCTGTTGCAGCAAATGCGGGATCTTCTTTAATCGGGATATTAAGGCCTTATGTCTCACTTCTCTGGCGGCGAAATCACGAAGCAGAAGTGCCATGCAGGAAAAAACGGCCAGGCTGATATAAATCGAGGGATCCCGGCGATGACGGTTAAATAATTTCTCGGAGACAATATCTTTCTTAAGATTGCATTCAAGAACCAGGAGATCAAGCATTCTTTCATCGGATAGGGCGCAATTCTTTTTGAATTCATCCAATTTATAAAGCAGGCTTTCTTCCTTTTGAAAATATAGATCGAGACTTGATTGATCCAACTGCTCCAGATCACAGTCAAAGTCATGAATACCTTCAAAAGTTGCCTCCGTCGGGTTGAAACCCCATCGCTCCAACAGGAATTCATCCACAAGCCTGTCAAAGGCGGCATTGCCGAGATTGCTGTTACTCATAAATCCCTATTTTCTGACGGCGTGCATTATAAAAATTGGAGACCTGATCGACGAAGGCTTCGAGTCTTGTCTCCTCTCCGGTGTCCTGCAGTCCCTCATAGCTGATGTTCAGCCATGGAATGTCGCCCAGGTCATGAGATACCTTTCTTGAAAGGGAACTGACAATTGTCCCCGGCATGCAGTTAAACGGCATACAATTGACAATTCCTGAGGCCCCATGGCGCGCGAAATCCATTGCTTTGCCGATGGAAAGGACGGCCTCTCCCCTGACATCAATCGGCAGGTACGGGGCCGCCATTCGAGTCACGTCTATGATCGAATTTTCATGATCAATTTCTATATGCCGATTGAAAATATTCTCGACCTTGTGTTCGTCATGATCCTGTATAACCTGCTGCAGATAGGCCGCCAGAACCCCTTTCCAGTTTTTCTTATACATCGAATCAAGCCGGAAAGTATAGGTGGTATAATTAATCCACTCCGCCAGCGTGGCCAGTTTTATTTCCAGTCCCAATTTCTCGAGTTTGCCGATCAAGTGATTGTTTGAAAAACGATTATTCCTCAAGTAAATCTCCCCTACCAGACCCACCGCAGGTTTGGGAGTGCCGGAAACGGAAATCTGACTGAATTCCTTTGCCGCTTCGCCCGCAAGCTCGATCGGGTCTCCTCCGTTTACAATATGATCCTGAACCAGGTGCAAGTATTTATAGTAGACTCTTTCAGCGGAGCCTTTATTGATTTCATAAGGTCTGGTTTTCAGAAGGCTCTTAATGAGACAGTCGGTGAATATGACCGAACGCCAGGCAACCTTCCGAAAAACCCTGGAGCCCACTCCAAAATCAGCGTATGAATTATTCGAATTGGGCGAAAAGATCGGCACATCCGGATACCCCAGTTCGTCAAGGACGATGCGATGATACCGGCTGTACTGACCGAAACGGCAAGGACCTTCCGCCCCAAACATAAGAAATACCGAATCATCCGGCTTGAAATCTTTCGACTTCACCTTGCGAATCATATCGCCGGTGGTTACGACACAGGGAAAACATTCCTTTCCGGAAGTAAATTTTTTGCCGTAATAGAGACTGGCTTCATCCGGTTCCGGCAAGACCTCCGCTTTGACCCCGAATCTCCTTAATGAAGCGGCTATGGGATAAGCGTGGTCACACATATTCGGTATATAAACAGTCTTGTTGCGTGGCGAGAATTTCTTGCCGGTCAGGCTGAATTCCGACACCGGCGGATGATATGAGTAGAACCGCAGCGAATCCAGAAACGCCTCAATCCGCGTAATCAGGCCGGCATCGGCCGAGTGTTCATCCATTTCCAACTGCAGATATGGCTTTCCCGACATCAACCGCCTGAAGAAGTGAGTTATAAACGAATCGGGACCGCATCCGAATGACGTCAAATAAACGGCGTAAAGATTGGGATGCTTTCTGATAAAGCTCGCCGAGGCCAGGATTTTTCTCCCATACAGCCAGTACATAGATTCCAGATCACGTGTGTCAAGTTCCAGCGGCAGAAAATCTATCGGTATTACTTTTAATCCCATTTTTTTGATTTTGGCTGGAATCTCCAGCGACAGACGGCGGTCAATTCCATTGTACGGCCGGCTGACCATCACCACGCATTTCTCTTCCGGCTTTAGAGAATCAAGTATTTCTTTCCCTTTTGCCAGGAGTCCCGCCCGGAATGAATCGTAAGCTTTCATGCCATTCTCGATAGCCAGCTTCAGCTCTTTATCTTTTGCATGTAATACTTTAAGAAGAGGGTGTAACTGATTGAACATCCTATCATTACTTCTTACAATTCTTATAGGCATCTCGATATATTCGATCCCGGCGGATTTGAAATCGAATCTTGTCTTTATTGTATTGGAAATCGACTGGACATAAGGACAAATATAACTGCCCTTTTCCATATTTTCATTTTCAGTGAATTTGATTATTCCCGGAAGGAAAATATAATCCACTCTTTTCCTGATAAGATTCTGGACATGACCGAATGCCATTTTGACCGGGTAACAGGTTTCGGCGGCAAACAATTCCAGTGAATCTTCAACAATCTCATGATTGGAAAGGTCGGAATTGACCACCTCGAATCCAAGAGTCTCAAAGAAAGCCCTCCAGTACGGAAAATACTCATAAAAGTGCAGTACTCGAGGAATGCCGACACGTCCCTTAATCAGTTTTTCAGGCTCGCGTTCGATATATCGTTTCATCAGCAATCGCTGACGGAAATTGACATAATCCGGAACCTTTGTTTCCTTTTCCTCGCGGCGCTTGACATCATATTTCTCACACCGGCTTCCATAATAAAGCGGCTCCTCTCCCTCGACTTCTACTTTGCGGATTTCACACATGTTGGAGCAATCCTCACAGGTGAATGTGCTCAAAACATATTTTTTGCGCGAGAGATCAAATCCCTTGAAACTCGAACCGTAGCCATTATCAACTTCCATGGCGAGAATGGCCGCGCCGATGGCGCCGGTGACATCATGATGAGGCGGCACCGTGACTCTTTTGCCCGTCAATTTTTCGAACGCCGCTACGACCCCCTTATTCCAGGCAACTCCCCCCTGAAAGAATATGTTGTCGCCGATTTTCCGATCCCCGACGACTTTGGTCAAATAGTTGGAAGCTATCGAATAGGCCAGCCCGGCGATCAGGTCATCCGTCGAGGCGCCTGCCCGCTGATGGTTGACCAGGTCCGATTCCATGAAAACGGTACAGCGTTCGCCGCAGCCGACCGGGCATTCCGCGGCAAGGGCCCTGTCGCCGAATTCTCTTTCGATATTTATGTCCAGCTTCTCCGCCTGTTCCTGCAAAAATGAGCCGGTCCCCGCCGCGCAGGCTTTATTCATCTCGAAGTCGATAACGGTCTTATTATTCAGAGAAATGTATTTGGAATCCTGGCCGCCGATTTCAAAGATTGTGTCCACGGTCGGATCTATATTGATGGCCGCCGTCGCCTGGGCTGTGATCTCGTTTTTCACGATATCGGCCCCGACAAAATCGCCGGTCAAGTAGCGTCCGGACCCGGTGGTCCCGACCCCGACGACCTTGACTCGATCCCCGACTTCTTCCCCGATTTCCGCCAATCCTCTTCGGACCGCCTCAATGGGCCGTCCCTCGGTCATCAAATACCTTCTCGCGACAACATTCTTTTCCCTGTCTATCAGGACGAGATTTGTCGATAGCGAGCCGACATCGATTCCGAGATAGACCTCGAGGTTGTCTATACTCTGAGTATATTTTTGATTCGTGACGGAATAATATTTGGAATCCGGATAGTCAAAAGTCAGCCTTTCGCGGCCGTTCTGGGGAACCTCCCGGTAATTCAGGTATCCTGTTATTTTGCGGGTATCTATGACCACCGGCAGATCCTTTTCCGATTTTCCCGCCAATAGAGCGGCTCCGATGGCGCCCATCACATTGAAATAATCCGGCACGATCAGTTTCCCATCTTCAACCTCCAGAATATCAGCAAAGGCCCGAACAACACCCGGATTAGCCGCGACTCCCCCTTCGAAAGCGACTGGCGGGGTAAATTTCTTCCCACGGGCGATAGCCCCCTTGAAATTTCGGGCTACGGCATAACACAGTCCGGCCACAATGTCATAATCCGGAGTCGCTATTTGCTGCAGGTGAATCATGTCCGATTTGGCAAATACGGAACATCTTCCGGCAATCCGCGGTGGATTTTTAGATTTAAGGGCCAATTCACCGAATTCGTTTTCTATTGATATCTTCAGTCTTCCGGCCTGCTGGTCAAGGAAAGAACCGGTGCCGGCGGCACAGAGATTATTCATGCTGAAATCTATAACTACCTTTTTGGATGGATCAAGCTGGATGAATTTGGAATCCTCTCCACCCATTTCGATAACGGTTACCAGTTCGGGGTAAAGTTCGAAGTTGGCTATACTTATGGCGTTTATTTCGCCAAAAGCCTCGCCTCCCAGAATCTTCATTCCGGTTTTACTCCCGATACCAGTGAAGCCGAGATTGATCGGGATATTTGCGTATTCCTTGAAGTCGTCTTCCAGAAGAAGTTTAAGAGTCTGGTATGGTCGGCCGTGAAATCTGCGGTAAATGGTCCTTTCGAGCCGCCCCGTCTGGTCTATTGCCGCGATTTTTACCGATACCGACCCGATATCGATTCCCAATGATGGTCTGCTGGATTTCATAATTTAATAAACCTTTGGCACTGGGCATTGATAAGCATTTTAGTACTTATACGCAATGATATTTTGTAACATTTTAATGCTTTGAATTATCAGATGCTTCATATATATTCAAGGCCAATAAAACTATGAAACTGTTGATACAAAGGGTTTCCGGTGCATCAGTATCGGTGAAGGGCGAGATTGTCGGCAAAATAGGCCGGGGTTTTCTGGTTCTGGCCGGATTCCGCAAGGGTGATAATGAAGCTGACATTAAAAGGCTCTCGGATAAGTGCATCAATCTGAGAGTCTTTGAAGATAATGAAGGCAAGATGAATTTATCTCTTCAGGATATCGGCGGCGAATTACTGGTAGTATCGCAATTTACGCTTTATGCCAATTGCAGAAAAGGCCGCCGACCCGGATTCGACAACAGCATGCCCCCGGATGAGGCGGAGATTTTCTATAATTTACTTCTGAAAGAAATGACAGCATCAGGTTTGAAGGTTGAGAAGGGGATTTTTGGCGCTAAAATGGAAATCAGCCTGACCAATGATGGTCCTGTCACAATAATGCTCGATGGCGATGAAATTTAGAAAACTGGCATACCTTCTTGAAAATCAGAGACTGGTTCTGGCCTCAGGCTCACCTCGAAGGGTTTTCCTTCTTAGCGAAGCCGGAGTAAGGTTTCGCCAGCTTATCCCGGATATACATGAAGACAACAATCTTCACACCATGCCCTATCGGCTGGCGACCATTCTGGCCGAGAAAAAGGCCGAAGCGGTTCTGGATAGACTTGAGAATGATGAAATTGCCCTCGGGTGCGACACCATTGTCGTTCTTGATGGGAAAATCCTGGGCAAGCCGACTTCTCCGGAAGACGCGGTTCGTATGCTGAAACTCATGTCGGGCCGGATGCATGTGGTATGTTCGGCCGTGGCGCTGCTGGACAGGGATGAAAGAATGGCAAGCGGCTATGAATTGACGGATGTTTACTTTAATTCGGTGACCGAGGAGCAGATAGTCGATTATGTCAAAACCGGCGAGCCGCTCGATAAGGCCGGGTCCTATGGAATACAGGAACGAGGTGTTTTTTTGGTTGACAGAATAGAGGGAAATATTGATAATGTTATCGGCCTGCCGCTTATGTTATTGGACGACATCGCCGGCAAACTGGCTGAAATAAAGGGTTTTTATGGAATATGATTATAAAGAAATCGGCAAGGTCCTGAAGAAACGCAGGGAAGAACTTCAGAGGCCTTTGGACGAAATCGCGGAAAACATCAAAATATCCGAAAGTTATCTGGCCGCGATAGAAGAAGGTCAAATCGATCAACTGCCGTCAAAGGTTTTCTATAATCTGTTCGTTCGTTCCTATGCCAAAGAACTTGATGTCGATTCCGAGCAATTGCTGGAAGATTCGGCCAAACCTGAAAATGGTTTGGCAGGCGGCAACGGCATAAATGGGGCACCTCAGGATGAAAAGGAAAAGAAGGGCGGCGGCAAAAAAGTGTTTTTTATCATCCTTGCCATACTGATAGTCGCCGTCGTGGCGATTGTAATCTTCTCCGGCTGGCTGGATAAGAAACCGGTCAGTAACGCCGGATCAACAGTTGATTCTTTGGCCGGAATGGGAATTGATTCTCTCTCCGATTCGCTTGCTGTCGACAGCACCGAAATCGAAATCATCCTGCCGGATCCGTTGAATATGCGCATGATTGCCACGGACCTTTGCTGGGTGCTTATAGTATCGGATACCGATACGGTCTACAATGCCAATATGGAATCCAATGCAATAAAGAATTTCCAGGCCTATTACGAGTTCCGGGTTTCTTTGGGGAATCCGGCCGGTGTTCAAGTGGCACTGGACGGCATTCTGTTGAGGCCTCTTTCGGAATCGGGCGGACCGGTCAGAGATGTCCTTATTAACCGGGATAATATGAAGGATTACTTCCTATTTTCAAGGGAAGATGAAGGTGAAAGCGATCAAGCAGATAGCAGCTCGCTTTAAATTGCGGATGCTTTGCCGGAATCATCAGGCAAAACCGATCTCGTTACCCGGGGACCTGGTGCGAGTGAAGAATGTCCTGGTCTGCCTTCCCCCCGGGCAGCGAGAATTGACCATGATTAAACTT
Organism: Candidatus Zixiibacteriota bacterium; assembly: GCA_040752235.1. Classification (GTDB taxonomy): domain Bacteria; phylum Zixibacteria; class MSB-5A5; order GN15; family PGXB01; genus PGXB01. The sequence goes on from JBFMFJ010000123.1 coordinate 6,865, forward strand.
CTTCTCCCCGAATTGTCCCGCATTTTTGCCGAATCAGAGATTTATCTGATGGCTTCGCCCGGCAGTACCGTTTATGACATTTTCCCGCGCAAAGGATATCGGATAATGACCCCATCAGCCGATCATATCGGCTGGAGTGGCCTGGCCAGCAAAAAATACCTGAGGCTGCTTCAGGAAAACAAATATGATTTGATTATTGATCTGAATCTCGCTCCCAATTGCCTTACCCAGTCGGTATTGCTGGCATTCCCGGGAGCGATCAGGATTGGCAAGGGAAACAGCATCGGCGCCCCTTATTACAATCTGGAGATCAAGACGAAATATATTCGTGATGAAAAAAACATTTATAGATCCATTATTTCCACGATAGACAGTCTGAAAAATTCTGCGCCGACTAATATTGATCGAACCACTAATTAATGTTCCGGAGGAACGGTGTACTTAAAAAGATTGGAACTTCTTGGTTTTAAATCATTTCCGGATAAGACGATTATAAAATTCACGCCCGGAGTCACCTCGATTGTCGGACCGAACGGATGCGGCAAGACCAATATACTTGATTCCATAAGGTGGGTGCTTGGCGAACAAAGAGTGTCCCTGCTTCGCGGCTCCAAAATGGAAGAAATTATTTTTAACGGCACTCATGATGTCAAGCCCCTCGGCATGGCGGAAGTCACCCTGGTGATTCAGAATAATCGGGGCGTCCTCCCTACCGAATATTCCGAAGTACAGATAACGCGGCGGTTGTTCCGCTCCGGAGAATCGGAATACCTTCTTAATAAAGTGCCCTGCCGTTTGAAAGATATCTCCGACCTGCTCATGGATACCGGGGTCGGCTCCCATATATATTCGGTGATTCAGCAGGATATGATTGAGGCCATTCTCTCCGATAAGGCCGATGAACGCCGTTTCCTTTTCGAAGAGGCCGCCGGGATTTCCAAATACAAGAACCGCAAAAAAGCAGCCATGCGTAAACTGGAGGCAACCGAAGGTGACCTGCTTAGATTGAAAGATATCGTGGCCGAGGTTAACACTCAGGTCAATTCATTGCGCCGCCAGATGAACAAGGCGCAAAAATACAAAAGCCTTTCCGAAGAGCTCAAAGGATGGGAAATATTTCTTGGCAAGACCGCAGTCGAGGAATTCCAGCACGAAAAACGACGCCTGCTGGGTGAACGCGAAAGCCTGTCCGATGCCAAGATAAAGCAGGACACCGAAATCAATGCCCTCTCGGCTAAACAGGAAGAGGAACGCAAAAATCTGACCGACATAGACCGCCGGCTTTCCGAATTGTCCAACCGGATTTATGAGAAATCTGAAGCCGCGCACGGCATTGAGACGGATATAACTGTGTTGAGAGAAAGGCGTGACAATTCCCGCCAGTTGATCGAGAAAAACCGGCTTGATATCGAGGCGTACAAGAAACGCCGTGAGATTTTACTCGAGCAAATCGCCCAGACGGAAAACGACCTTAAGAATCTTGAGGAAAAACTGGGGCAGCTCGACACCAATATGACGATGGCTGAGCAGAATCTTTCGCAGGCTGATGAATCAATATTAAATGCCCGCCGCGAGCGTGACGATCTCAGCCAGAAGCTTATGTCATTGGAGAGCCGCCTTTCGGCCGGCAAGACCGATGACAGCAATATCAAGGAACAGAAAAGCGAATTGGAATCAAACCTGACGGCATTTCAGCAACAGAAAGCCGATGTCCTGCGCTTGAAAGAGCAGCTGAGCGAGACAAAGACAAATATCGAGAATAAATTGAATCTGCTGAAATCGCAGATCAGCGAGTCCCAGACAAAGCATCAAAATCTCGAAAGAGAGATTTCCGATCTCGATCAGCAGCTGGATGATGCCTCCGGCGAGATATTCGAATTGACCGCCTCGCTCGAAGCCTCCGAAGCCCGGTGCCACCTCCTCAAAGAGATGGTAACCCATTATGAAGGTTTCAGTTCGGGCGTGGTTGCTGTTATGGAGGACCGAGAACGCTGGCCGGGCTTGATGGGCACGGTTGCCGACAGTCTGATTCCAGGAGAAGGATATGATGAAGCCATCGAAGCTGCTCTTGGAGAAATCGCCGGATTTATGCTTTGCCGCGATCGTTCCACTGCCGAGCAAATCATTGACTATCTTAAAAACGAAAATAGAGGTAAAGCAGGATTATTGATTACCTCGAATGTGGATGCTATCGGAGAGACTACCCGTCCGACGCTGAATGGTGACGGTTTTATCGGGTGGGCCGATGAATTTATAACCGTTTCCGATGAGCTCAGAGCGCTGGCAAAATTACTCCTGTCGCGTGTTGCTGTCATCAAAACGGATGGCGCCAATGGGATTGTAGATCAGCTTCCCCCTTATTTTACGGCCGTGACGACCGATGGCCGAAGATTCGACGGCAAAGCCATTATC
>JBFMFJ010000124.1:0-9240 GCA_040752235.1 Candidatus Zixiibacteriota bacterium
CAGCAATCTTTGCTGGCGGTGCTTTTCGAGGAGCAGTATATCACAGTACGATCGGCGGTGAAATATCATGCTCCCGATGGCTCCCGGCGCGTTACTCTGACTCTCGCCAATACATCGGGTGGTTCCGAGGAGTTCCAGAAGCTGGTCAATATGGAAGACAGGCTGTTCAAGTCACTGCAACCCAGCATAATTCACAATGTTTATGTTTCATTGATGAATGATGGTAACGCCATTATCAGCCAGCCTTATGAAGCAAAAATCGATGAACTTCATTATGGGACGCCTCAGAAAGTCGATTTCGCCCTGCTGCAGGATCTGGATGCCGTTACTGTGTTTTTGATTTATGGCAACGGCAGCCAGCGGAGTATGAAAATTTATCTGGAGAAAGATGCCTCGGTTAACCGGGTGGCGGTGCAATCGGAACAGTTTTCGCAGGAGGTGGAACTGGGCAGTTCCGCTTACTATGATCTCACTCTCGAGCTCTTCAGTGGAACGAATAACACCTTTACCCTGGAAGTGGTCAATCTTCCGGAACAAATCAGCCGCTATTTCAAGAATGAAACCGGACAGGTTCGCCTGCGGCAGGTCAAATTTACCGAATCGGGACGCACCAAGAAAGCTCTCCTGCAAATTACGCTTCCGGATCGGGCCTCCGACAAGGTGGCGATGGATGAGTCGATACCGTTTTATGTCCTTGCTTTACCGGATGACAAACTGAAGAATATCGAAGGAGCGGCTTCCCGGAAATGGACCGAACAAGAACTGCAGGATCTGGATGTGGGATATGTCAGGCTGGAGTTGATTCCGCGCGGTAAGGGCGAGCTGAATGTCAGGGCGCCACAGTTGTATCATACAATTCTTCCTGACGAAAGCGCCGAAATGACCATTGAACTGGTCAATGAAGGCAGCCGCAGGCTGGATCATCTGGAGATAAAAGCTGATCCGCCGCTCAACTGGATAAAGGATATTATCCCTTCCGAGATTCCGGCACTGGAAATCGGAGAGGAAGCTCGCATAAAACTGAGATTTACTCCTCCTGATGATATTGCTGTGGGTAAATATGAGGTGAGAATTCAGACGTCAGCCCTCTCAAACGGTCAGCCCCTAAATGGTACTGATAAAATCGCTACGATTGAAATCCGCGCCAGGGCCAATATAATCGGGACGGCCCTGATTGTGCTGTTCATTCTGGCTATAGTCGGGGGCGTGGTCACATATGGCGTGCGATTGTCGCGACGATGAAATTGAAAGGACATATTATGAATGACAATAATATAAATAATGCTCCCGCATTGGAAGCAGTGAATCTTACAAAGCAGTACGAGGACGGCGTCATGGCATTGGATAAAGTTTCCTTTGCCGTTCGGCCGGGAGAGATTTTCGTTCTTCTCGGCGGTAATGGCGCCGGGAAGACGACAACCATAAATCTGTTTCTGAATTTTATCGAGCCGACCTCGGGGGAGGCTCGTATCAACGGTTATACCACACATCAGGAGCCGCTTAAGGCCAAAGAGAATGTCGCCTTCGTATCCGAGAATGTGATGCTTTATTCGAACTTCACAGCGATTCAAAATCTGGAATTCTTTTCCAGAATCGGCGGAAAGAAGCACTATACCCGTTCCGATTTTCATGATGTGCTGTTTCGCGTCGGTTTGGCCGAGGAATTTCACCATAAGAAACTAAAAGGTTTCTCGAAGGGTATGCGGCAGAAATGCGGTATCGCCATCGCCATCCTGAAGAATGCTCCGGCTATCCTTCTCGATGAGCCGACCTCCGGTCTCGACCCGAAAGCGGGGCGAGAGTTCATTGAGCTGCTTATGTCACTCAAGAATGAAAACAAGGCGATTTTAATGTCAACTCACGACATTTTCAGGGCCAAAGAGGTTGCCGATGTCGTGGCAATAATGGATCGCGGTAAAATCATTATGCAGGAGACGGCCGGGGATATTGTCAATAAAGACCTGGAGCAGCTTTACATGCAATATATGAGCGGTATGAACGGCGTAAGGTCGGATAGGGGGGGTGTCGATGTTACGCACATTAATTGAAAAAGAAATTCGCGACCTGACCGGATCGACCAAGTTTGTCATTACATTCGCCGCCTGTGCCCTGCTGATAATCGCGGCCTTTTATGTCGGTGCCATCCGGCATAAATTGAGTATGTCTCAGTTCGAGGCATCAAAGGACGAACAGGTCAGGGCGCTGGAAGGAATTACAGACTGGATGGATGTCAATGATATCCGTGTTTTCCTTCCGCCGGAGCCTCTGGCGGCGCTCGTTTCCGGGGTCTCAAACGATATCGAGCGGACCGCAGTCATCACCGGAAGGGGGGATATACCGACCGAAGACAGCCGGTACAACGAGGATCCGATATACGCCATTTTTCGATTTATAGACCTTGAATTTATTTTCTCGGTCATCCTTTCGCTGTTCGCCATTCTGCTTGGATATGATGCCATAAGCGGCGAAAAGGAACGCGGAACACTCCGGCTGACTTTCGCCAATGCCGTTCCAAAACGGACATATATCATGGGCAAACTGCTTGGATCGTTCATAACTCTTACGACTTCAATCATTATTGCTATCCTGATTGGTGTTCTTTTGCTTTTGATACTCGGCTTCAGCCTTACGGCAATGGAATGGTTAAAGTTGTTCCTGATTATAGTCGCAGGTCTGATGTTTTTCGGCGTTTTCCTGTCTCTATCGATTTTTGTATCGGCTCTTACCCACCGCTCATCCAGTTCATTTCTGATATTGCTTGTGATCTGGGTTATGCTGGTTCATATCGTACCGAGGGCTTCGGTACTTCTGGCAGCCCGGTCAGTTGATGTTCCTTCGGTGGATGAAATCGCCTATCAAAAATCGACTCTGGCGATTCAACTGGGTGAGGAATTCCGGGAGGCGATGCGCAATATAGAAATTCCGGCTTCGGCTAATCCCAGCGAAGATCCGATGATGAAATTCAATGAGTACCTTGATTCTCTTACCAATATCCGCGAATCAAAGCTCAATGCCCTGTCATCGCGTCTCAGAGAAGATCGTCATAACAGGCAAAAGGTGCAGGAAAATCTGGCTTTTACCCTGGCCCGGTTGTCACCGGTCACATTGTTTTCTCTGGCGGCATCGTACCTGGCCGGGACCTCCATTCATCTCAAGGACAGGTTTTACGATGAGGCTGTCGCATACCAGGGCGATTATGGAAAATTCATTAAGGATAAGACGGGGATTAATCCGGGCGGAATGTTGAAAATACGCGCCTCCAGGTCATGCAGCGGAGGGGGCGGGGAAGAGGAAAGCCAGCCGGAACAAATCGATGGGAGTGAACTGCCCGCTTTTGCATTTTCAAATGATGACTTTAAAGGTTCATTCGGTTCCGCCATAGTGGATCTTGGATTGCTCGGGATTCTTAATCTGTTTCTATTTGCCGGGGCATTTCTGGCTTTTGTCCGCTACGATGTCAGATAAAATGCAAAGATGGAGTACTGTTATGCTGAGTATTTTGATTAATAAGGAACTGCGGGCGATTGTCTCCAGCCCCAAGTTTGTCGGGGCCTTTGTCGTCTGCTCGATTCTGATACTGCTTTCGATATACACGGGAATCAGGGAATATAGAGTGATGTCGGCCAGGTATGATGCTGCCGCCTTGATGGTGGATCAGGAAATCAGACAGGAAACCTCGTGGGGGAGAATGTCGACAGAAGTTTTTCGCAGGCCCGACCCGATGCAGATTTTTGCCGCCGGCCTCGATTATGATATCGGGCGGTGGTCGCCGGTATCGAACAGGGGGAGCGCCAAACTGAAGAACAGCGCTTATTCCGATGACCCGATATATTCGGTTTTCCGTTTTCTCGATTTTTCTTTTATTACCCAGTTTATCCTGACGCTGTTCGCGATACTTTTCACATACAATGCGGTCAATGGCGAGCGGGAAGACGGCACTTTGAAGTTGATAATGTCAAATGCAGTATCGCGGGCGAAATTTTTGATCGGGAAATGTGTCGGCGCATGGCTGGGATTGGTGGTTCCCGTCACCATTCCAATCCTTCTGGGATTCCTTCTGATTATGGTGTTCAATGTCCCGCTGAGCTCCGATCACTGGATGAAAATAATTTTCTTTATGGCCCTGTCATTGGGACTCTTTACCTTTTTCATTGTCTTTGGTGTCCTGATGTCATCGCTTGCACGATCATCATCGATATCGTTTTTAATAAGCCTGGTTGTCTGGGTACTGGCTGTCATGATAATTCCAAGAATGGGGGTAATGGCGGCCGGAAATATGGTCTATGTTCCTCGTGTCGCGGAGATTGAGGGACAGCTCAGCGGATTCGCTCAGAGCAAATGGGATGAATTCATGCGCGGGACCGAGGAAAGGTGGAACAAGTATAATCAATCAGGCGACGGCGTACAATTGGATGAGGAAAAGATGTGGGAAATCATGCAGCATGAGGATTCGTTGCACCGGGCAATCGAACAGGAAATAATGCAGCATGAGTTAAAACTCAGAGAGGATTTAAGGCAGCGAAAAATCCGGCAGGAAAAATTGGCCTTTTCTCTGTCGCGCCTTTCGCCGGTCGCCGCCTATCAATTGGGAGTCATGTCGCTGGCGGGAACCGGAGTCGACATTAAAAACCGGTACGAGGACGCCATCAACAACTATCGAAATGAGTTTTATAATTTCGTCCAGCAAAAGCAGGATGAAACAGGCGATAACGGCAAAATGATGCTGGCTTTCACGATCAGCGATGACGGCAGTCAGAGTATGACCATGAGCGGCGACAGGACAACTGAAAATCTGGATATCAGCGGCATGCCGCAGTTTATGGTTCCGGCCGTGAAGTTCGCCGAGGCCATATCGCCGGCCACAGTCGATTTTGGCATCATCATCTTTTATATCATCATGACATTCGCCGGCGCCTTTGTGGCGTTTTTGAAATATGATGTTCGTTAGTTAAATCATGAGGGGGTGCCATCGGGGACGATTCCCCGATGGCATTGAATTAAAAACGGCATTTTTCCGCACAATAAAGACCCGGCCGGGCAATATTTACATTTCCGAACAGTTCCCAAAGGGCCGATTGTTGGCTCCTGATCTCATGATATCAAATTGCGCAACTTATTGTACCGCAATACTATTCTTGAGGCTCTTTCAGATGATGAAATTAATTTATCAGGCGAGTATTGACTTTTGTTTACGGCCAATTAAATTGGTTTCACTATTTTACTTGTTATTGGCAGCTGACAACCTTGAGTCCTGCCCCAGATTTACTGCATTTTTGTACTTCGGGATTTACGGCAGATGGCGAAAGAAGAAAAGCTTACCGAGCAGGTCTGCGATAAGACGCACTGGCACATTTTCAGCCTTCAAAAACTGAGCCCGGTCAATTTCGTAAAGATACTCGGCAAAGTACTTAAGAATGAATTGCGGCTGATCAAATAATCTCAGCCGCATTGCTGAATTTATTTCAATGTAGCACAGTCACCCGTCATTATTTGGACGGTGACTTGATATCTTTTTCAAAACTTATTTTCTTATTACATGAATTAACCGAATTATCTGCTTTTATATAAATGCATCATCCTCAAAAAATGCGGAAAATAAATCTTGACACAAGCGGCAAATATTTTTAATTTCTATTACATTTTGATTTCACAGCATTTGTTTTTTCAATCGACAGACATCCTGGATAAGCATTAAATCGTCTTTGGCTTATAAATGGTGGGGTTGGTCCGGATATTTTTCCGAATAAAGCTCTATAAGATTAATTGGCACAAAGTACGATAATTCCATGTAAGCATGGGGTTATTCTATGCACAAGCCGTCTTAAACAAGGAATCTTACCGATGCCGTCAAAATCCAATGCAATTCATAAACAACTACATGATAATATCAGTAAGCCCGATGGTACATGTCTGCCGGACTCGGGCAGTCATACATCCAGAAATATGCAAAGCATCTTCTATTCTCCCAAAATACTGTACTTCCGTGAACGAGTTCTGCATTATCTCGAGAATTATAATGCCATTAATTCCGCTCGCGCCCGAAATGAAAACGGACACATTACACCCATAACGATGGAAATCGATATTACCAACAGATGCACTCATCGCTGCCCCTATTGTGTGGGAAGGAGGTTGCCCGATTGCAGTGATGAGCAGCTTTATGAGACTTCCGGCAACGGTGACCAGATGACAGTGTCATCAGCATCCGATTATATCAGGCAAATGGTTTCAGCCGGTGTTGTCGGGCTTATTTTCACCGGCGGAGGCGAACCGACGGTACACCCCGATTTGGTGACGCTCGTGGCACTTGCATCTAATCTCGGACTAAAAGTCGGACTGATTACGCATGGCGGGCTGCTTCATAAGCATGATATGGAACGTCTCGTCCTGTCATGTGAATGGATAAGAGTCAGTGTCGATGCTTCGAACGCGGACGAATACAAAATAATTCATGGGCGCGATGATAAGGAATGGGAGCGGCTCTGGAATAATTTATGGCAACTGGTCTCCGCAAAAAAAAGGCTCACGGCAAAGGGATACGATGAGCTGGCTACTCTGGGGACAGCCTATCTGGTCGGTCCGGAAAATTCCGAAGGTATCGCCGATTTTGCCGCGATGGCCGGGGCCGTGGGGGTCGATTATGCCCAGATACGCCCGTTTTATCGATATATAAACTTCAATCTCGGAGATACGCTTGCGACAATACAGAAGAAACTCAATTCCGAAACATTTCAAGTGGTCGGCAGCCTTCAGAAGTATTCACAACTGCATAATGGAATAGTATCACCGCGCAGCTATTGTTACTGCCACCTCGCCGAATTTGCCTCCGTCATATGCGCGAATGGCAAGATGTACGTATGCTGCCATCTTCGAAATGTCTCTGATTCCTGTATCGGTGATCTCAACCGGAATTCGTTCGAGGAGATTCTTCGAAGCGAGGAACGGATTCGTGCCAATGCTAATGTCGACGTAAGCAAGTGTCTGGAATTGTGCCGCGGAGATCATGTGAATCGACTGATTCAACGCTATATCGATGAAGATATAATTCCCGAACCGATAAAGGTCGTCCCGAAGCATGTCGGATTTTTGTAATAACGCTGATTTATGCGGGAATAATAAGATGATTAAACATCAGCCGAGAGTACATGTAATTGTATTGACCTGGAATCGAGTTGAAGCTGTTATCAGGTGCCTCCTGAGTCTCAATGCTCTGGATTATTCAAATTATGAAGTGGTTGTGATTGATAATCATTCCGAAGATGGTACGGTCGAGCGACTGAGGAGCATTTTTCCCAGGCTGGATATTATCGCCAATGAACGCAACCTCGGTTATACCGGCGGCAATAATGTCGGTATACGCCATGCCTTGAACAAAGGAGCCGAGTATATAGTAATGCTCAATAATGACACCCTGGTTCATCCCGACTTCATCAGCGAGATGGTCAAGGTGGCTGAGAGCGACAGAAGCATCGCTGTTGTCGGGTCCAAAAATATAATGTGTGTCAGGCCGCGAATTATCTGGGCGGCATGGGGCGAGATTACCTATGGATCTACGCTCACGCGTATTCATGGAAAACACTCCCTTGATTCATCCGAGTATAACCAGATCAGAGATGTCGACCAGGTGATCGGATGCGGCTATATGTGGAGACGTGAAGCTCTGCTTGACATCGGTCTGCTTGATACGAATTTTTTCGGCTATCATGAAGATGTGGACTGGTGTTTTCGGGCCCGCAAGGCCGGCTGGAGGGTTGTCTATGTCGGAAGTGCGATCGTGTACCACCAGGGCGGTTTGAGCTGCAGTCCCGGTTTTACGCACTGTATCCCGGTTATGTACTTTTTGGGCCGTAATGGAGTCTTATTCGTGAGAAAGCATAGTAATCTGATGAATTTGCTGCGGCTGACATTCAACTCAATGCTGGGAAGTATACAGAGATATCGGGCCAACCGGCGGAATGGAGGATCCGGGGGAGAACTGCAGTTCTGGCAGGGTTTCTGGGATGGGTTAAGAAATCGTAACAGACAAAAAGAGTTTAGAAATGAAAGTGTGAATACCAAATAGGGAGTAATCGCAAGCGGCGGCAGCCGGCGATGCTCTGCATTTAATGTTTATTAATCCACTAAACACCATGGAGGAAAGTGATGACCAAGCTGAATGAATCATCGAAGCAGCCCTTCCATCCGGATGAGATCGATCTTGCCGGATTAACCGATGAGGAACTGGAGGTTTTAAAAGACGCTATTATCTCACGTTCCAAAAAACAGGTCGGCCCGGAAGGTTTTAATCCTACAATGATGGAAACAAATGGATCGTTATTTGATCCCCTGGCATTGTATGGATATCCTGCGGACTTAATCAGTCAAATAATGAACCTGGCATTCCGGAGAATCTCTCTGGCCATATTGACCGCCGGTTTGGGATTTTTGACCGCCGGCCTGTATCAGGCGCCAATGGGAGTCAAATACGCGGGGATATCTCTGGCAGCGACGGCTGTCTCCGCAATATGGTTCGTCGTTGATATGGTGCGAGTCGGCAGAAGAGAAATGCAGAAATAAAATTTCCGGTATCGTATATCGATACTGCCCGGAAAGCCGCACTCCGGATGAGTGTCTGGAATAATTTAAATAAAGTGATGTCCGGTTTGGCCCGGTATTGCCGGTAGTGCAAAAGCGCTTAACCGGGGTACTTCCATTTGGGTCGGTATTTGCTGCAAAAATACGCCCCTGATCCCCGGCGGCACGACAGGATTATGATGAAAAGCAATGATATCAGCGTATGCCTGATAAATAAAGACAGCGGCAATGAAATTGCGCGATGTCTCGACAGTGTCAAATCATTTGCGGATGAAATCATTGTTGTTGATACCGGTTCGGAAGACAACTCTCCCGATCTGGCCCGGCAATATGGTGCCAAATTAGTCTCTCATCGGTGGAGCAATGACTTTAGTGCCGCCCGAAATGTGTATTTGAAAGCCGCACAATGCTCATGGATTTTGGTTATGGACAGCGATGAGGTATTGGATATAGATGCGGCGACCATCTTGAAATGGGCGCTCGCAGAGCAGCCGAAAACAGCTTTTTTTCTTAATATCCACAATTATTTCCACAGCGATAAAATGTCCTGCTGGTCGGGACCGGACGATATGACAGAAGAGATTATGCCCGGAGTGAGCGTCAGTCTGAGCACGTCCATAAGATTATTCCCGAAATATTCCCGGATTCAATATAGCTATGCAGTGC